>JAAHGR010000122.1 GCA_010672425.1 Symploca sp. SIO2E6 | reverse complement strand
ATCTCAGCAAAGATCTTGTCAAGGATACTTACAATGGTCTGAAATCGGCTTTGAAGAAGAAATTTGGCTCAGAAAGTAATTTGCTTGATGCGGTTGATAAATTGGAACAGAAGCTGGATTCTGAGGATCTTAAGGCAATGCTACAGGAAGAAGTTGCTATCGCTAATCTTCATGAAGACCCGGAAATTGTCCGTTTAGCTCAAGATTTACTGGGAAAATTCCCAGGACAACCTGAAGCACAACCAAATATTACCCTAAATGTTAGCCACAACAAATATGCAGCGACATCAGGTTCAGGTACTGCCAATATTAACAGCATTACTGAACATGGTACATCTGTAGGATAACTGATAATGTTGGTCAACCCACCCCTAACCCCTCCCAGGAGGGGAACCGGAGCCCCTGGGAGGGGGTTGGAGGGGGTGACAAGCGTAGGTTTTTTACATTAATAGTATAATGAGGTAAGACAAAGAAGACAAGGGGGGAAATCTGTTATTGAAAAACCTGTGGCAAAGTTGGGGATAACTTTTGAGCCAGGATT
Organism: Symploca sp. SIO2E6; assembly: GCA_010672425.1. GTDB lineage: Bacteria > Cyanobacteriota > Cyanobacteriia > Cyanobacteriales > Coleofasciculaceae > Caldora. Next base: position 14,150 of record JAAHGR010000122.1, on the reverse strand, counting down.
AGTGGAACGGATTCTCAATGATGTGGACGAGCAACCGGGAAATTTACCCTTGTTGGAGTTTGCATTAACGGAATTGTGGAATAAACGCACAGGTAAACAGTTAACTCACCAAGTTTACGAAGATATTGTTAACTCATCCCACGACTTGCATTACGTGGGATGCAAGCGTTAGCAAGTTGTTAGTTGTTAGTTGTTTGTCAAAAAACAAAAAACAAAAAACAAACAACATTTGCGAATGCGAAGCATGGTGAGCAACGCGAGGCAAAGCATGGTGAGCAACGCGAGGCAAAGCATGGTGAGCAACGCGAGGCAAAGCGGCGGGCGGCTATCCCTCCCATCCCTGAAGGAATGGGCTTCCCGCCGCTTTCGGTGAAGTAGAAGGTGCATTGGCTCGTCATGCCGATGAGCAATATGTCAGCTTCACTGATAAGGAGAAAAAACAAATACGGCGCATTTTTATTCAATTAGTACGTCCCGGTGAAGGAACAGAGGATACTAGGCGAATTTGCGCTAAAGGAGGAATTCGGGAAGCCAAGTTGGTCTTTCGTTACACGATTGGCTGATGCTCGGTTATATCATGTTCGGTTGATCACTTACACTTTGGTGGCAATAAGGCTCCGAGGCAGGAGGCTCCGAGGGAAGAAAGAAGGTTGCAAGGTGGGAGGGAATTATAACTGTTTATCCTTTCCTTGATATTAGTAGTAACCAGTCGCAATGCCAGCCATCAAGAAACTGTGGAAGTTGTCCATGAAGCGCTGATTCGTAATTGGGGTCAGCTGCGAGCCTGGATGAATACAGACAGGGTATTTCGAGCTTGGCAGGAGCGACTACGAGCAGCAAAGAAACAATGGGAAGCAACGAATAAAGATCCTGGTTCTTTATTGCGGGGAGCAGCTTTAGCAGAAGCTAAGGAAAACTGGAGTAAACGCTCAGAAGTATAATACCAATCTTACAGAAGAAGAGAAGCACTTGTGTGACGGAGTTTGGAATAGAGAATTGCTATCTGTGGCAGATAGTAATCAGGTGGTCTTAATTTTCAAGCGATCGCACTATATTGCCAATCTCGAACTATGGGATTACCAAAATTATTTTTTCCAAGCTAGCCTAAAGATTGTAGTGGGAGCATCTTGCTCCCTAGAATTATACCCCAGCGTGCTCCCTAGAATTATACCCCAGCGTAGGCAAAACCTGAGAAGTATTGGGAAGCGATCGCGAAATATAACACTGAGAGAATTAGCGTTGGGTTTCGCTTTTGGTAGTTTCCCTCATCGATTTTAGCCAAAGGGGGTGACAACGCTTCACCCAACCTACAGCTACCACTTTTTGATAGGATGTACTTGCGATCTCGTCCGTAATTATTTGGAGTATAATACCAATCCTACAGAGGAAGAGAAGCACTTGTGTGACGGAGTTTGGAATAGGGAATTGCTATCGGTCGAAGGTAGTAATCAGGTGGTCTTAATTTTAAAGCGATCGCACCGATATTGCCAATCTCGAACTATGGGATTACCAAAATTATTTTTTCCAAGCTAGCCTAAAGATTGTAGTGGGAGCATCTTGCTCCCTAGAATTACACTCCAGTGTACTCCCTAAAATTGTACACCAGCGTTCTCCCTAGAATTATACCTCAGCGTGCTCCGTAAAATTACACCCAAGCGTAGGCAAAACCTGAGAAGTATTGGGAAGCGATCACGAAACTTAATACCGAGAGAATTAACGTTGGGTTTCGCTTTTGGTAGTTTCCCTCATAGATTTTAGCCAAAGGGAGTAACAATGCTTCACCCAACCTACAGCTACAGCCTTTTCAAGTATAATGTAAATAATTCCCAATCCTCAATTCTCAATTCTCAATTCTCCATCCTATGACTATCAAGGTTAACCCAGAACAAGCTCAACAGCAATTTGCTCAATTGCTATCCCAAGTGTTACAAGGGGAAGAAATTGTTATTGTTGTCGAAGGTCAACAAATGGCACGCCTCACTCCTTGTGCAGTTACCCAGCCAGCCACATCTTCATCAACTTCCAATGAGCGTATTCCTGGTCTAGATCAAGGGCGCTTTGTAGTACCCGATGATTTTGATGACCCCCTACCCCCAGATCTCATGAAGGTTTTTGAAGGAGAAGATTAAGTCAAAAGATGCAAGCTCTTTTAGATACCAATGCTTTTCTATTCTGGACAATCAATGATCTTAAGCTATCGTCTGCGGCTCGCAATCTAATTAGCAATCAGCAAAACGAAATCTTTTTTAGCATTGTTAGTGCTTGGGAAATTGTCATTAAAGCACAAACTGGCAAATTATCTTTGCCTGATTCTCCAGAAATATATATCCCTAGTCGTGTAAGTTACTATGGTTTTACTCCTCTGTCAATTACAATGAAAGATGTGCTGCAAATTTGGCATTTAGAGACTCATCATAATGACCCTTTTGACCGTTTGTTAATTGCTCAAGCAATAGTGAAAAAACTGCCAATTATTACAGCTGACAGCAAGTTTTCTCTCTACGATGTAACGATAATTTGGTAAATTGTACCACTATCCACTAAATCAGGTAGAGATACCATGAATCAAGCCACCGTAAAATTGCAGATTCCTTTTGATGCACTAATGGAGGCAATTGCCAGCCTTGATATCGAGCAAAAACTTAAATTGAGACAATTCCTAGACCAAGAGATTACCACAGTCCAAGAAGGCCACCCTGAAGAAACTTCGATACTTATTAACAAAAACCATGACTACAAACTAACTGGGGAAATCTTAACTATCGAAGAAATCCGTTCTCGTTATCCCTGTGAGTGGGTACTTATAGCTGATACAGAATCGGATGACCAGTGGAACCCGATTAGAGGTGAAGTCTTAGCCCATTCACCTGAGCGAGATGAAATAGATCAAGCATTAATCAAGCTTGAAAAGGTGCAATCGATTGTTATAGAATACACAGGTCTAATTCCTGAAGATTACGCAGTTTTGTTGTGAGTAGAGCGTATTCCTGGTCTAGATCAAGGGCGCTTTGTAGTACCCGATGATTTTGATGACCCCTTACCCTCAAGAATGCAGAATTTAGAATTTAGAATTTAGAATGGGGAGGAGATATTTTCTCAAACAGAAGCACTATACTATAGAATTATGGCAACTGAAAAACTGTTATTAGAAAAATGGCGCTCTCTGACTCTAGAGCAGCAACAAGCAGTTTTACATTTTATTGAACTGCTAGATACTAATGTGATTCGAGCAACTGATCCCGCATTTCTTCCGGCCAAAACACCATTAGGCAAAAAACTCCAAGAGATTCGTGCTCAGATTATTGCGTCGGGTACACCTTTGTTAACGATCGAAGATGTTGAGCGGGAAGTGGCAGAACGTCGAGGTGGTTACCGAGGTGATTAATCCATGATCCGGACATTTATTGATGCTGGGGTGCTAATTACTGCTGCTCGTGTGGGAGATGAACATGCTGAGCGAGCAGCTGCAATTTTAGACGACCCAAATCGCGTGTTTGCCTCAAGTATTTTCCTAAAAATGGAAGTTTTGCCCAAGGCTATCTATAACCGACAATCACCAGAAGTGAATTTTTATGAGTCCTTTTTTGATAGTGTGAGCTATTGGGCTACGGATGTGGAACAAATTATTCAACGTGCCTATCAAGAGTCTTGCCAGTTTGGATTAGGAGCGATGGATTCATTACATATTGCAGCTGCTATATCGATTGGCGCAACTGAGTTTATCACCCATGAAAAAGCGGGTCGGTCGATCTACCGAACGTCCAGTATCAAAATCTTATCGACCCGTCGCTATCCCTTCTTCGATTAGCGATCGCTTCCTTGATAGTCAACTTGGCTGGTAGCTGTTAAACCTAGTATTTAAGGACTGACATCTACCTTTGTTGGTATCTTTTGACCAGATTTATGCCAATTGCACGATTTTTACGTTATAATTCAGAGAAATATCATTCCAGGGATATAGGCACTACTGTTTGCTTCTGAATTTCTACAAAACGGGAAAAACAATATGAGTAGCACAAAAACACTGGTCACACTGTTGAGTAGTCTAGTTTTGGCAAGTCCATTTTTGGCAACGACAACCCAAGCTCAAGGAAATCCATCCTATTGTACACGGATTAGTCGTAACGATTTGTATAATACAAATGGCCAGCCACTGGGGGGTATAGACCAAATTATTCAGCAGGATCGAGCCAATGTTCACAAGTTTGGTAATCCAGACGGTGATTCCAATGATTACTACTTTACTTCTTACGAAAGAAGAGTTGCTTTAGCAAGAGCTGTGAGAAATTCTAACGTATCCCCAGGCGTGAGAAATGCGATCCTCAATGGGAACACAAATGTGTGTGTGTATTATTATGGTAACACTGTAGAGATACGCTAAGTGGAACCATAAGTCCCACATTGTATCAGACGCGCCAACAGTATTACAGGTATCATCAAGGCAGGCGCGTCTAAAAAGGTGTAATAGGTAGGTTGGGTAGAGCGATAGCGAGACCCAACGCTGGAGCAGGTTTCGTTGGGTTTCACACAGTTGATGACAATAATTTTCTAACAGTAATTAGGGATTTTTCACAAATTATTCATGGCCAAAGTTCGTGTAAAGTTGAAGTTTGATATTTACTCAATTGACTTGGTAAAGATACAAAAACCTTGTACCTGAGCGGGGAAATCCCTGGGTGACCTAGGGATTTGAGTTCCCAAAACTAGGATAAATGCTTCATTCCTTCTTATATCAAGTTCGCTTGAATACTTACACTTTGGTGACAAGAAGGCTCCAAGGCAGAGGGCAGAGGGCTCCAAGGGAAGGAAGAAGGTTGCAAGGTAGAAGGGAATTATAAGTAATACCAAATCCGGTTTAGTCACACCCGTTTTGAGACAATCGCGAAACTTGCTCTGAGACGTTGCATGCAACGTCTCTACAGGGTGGGGTATAGCGTGTTTATGTATACCGGATTTGGTATAATTATCCGAACTTGATATTACTTGTTACTTGTTACTTGTTACTTGTTACTTATTCAGCAGACCCTACCTATTTCACTAAATTCCCAATTCCCAATTCCCAATTCCCTATTCCCTATTCCCCATTTCCAATTAAAATTTCATTACTAGAAGTCTTACTACTGATTTCAGGATTGGGTGTTAACTCCTCTGGCAAAGATTGAACCGATCCCCACTGCTGAAGCAACTCCTGTAAAAGAGCCTCTTGGGAAGCACGAAATCCTGTCAAATTTGGTCCGACATTCATGGTGGCAAACCACACAGTTCCCTGCTGCTGGGTAGGTAAGGCTCCGGCTAAAGCGCTAACATTATTCAAGCTTCCGGATTTAACTACTGATAACTGAGGCAGCTGGCGTTCATCTAAAATACCTTGATCTTGTCCAACAATAGTAAAGACATCCCCCACTGTCAGATTATCAGACTCAAGATAGCGCTCAATTGCCAGAAACATCCCACAAACTGCACGGGGAGAAATCTGATTCGCTTCACCTAAGCCTGAACCGTTAATTAGGCTCACTTCTGCTTGAGGAACTCCAGACGCTGCTGCTGCCTTTTGGGCAACCACCTGGGCACCGCCGACGGCTTCGGCTAGCATTTCCGCCATTTTGTTGTTGCTGTAGCGATTCATCTTTTTGAGCAATTCTACCAGGGGGAAGGAATAGTGGCGCACTAGAGGTTGCAGGTTGCTGGGTGTTGAAGGTATCACCTGCACCGTACCTTGGATGGTTACCTGGGGTTTTGGTGTCTCTGGAGGTAAAGTCTGATACTGAGTTTGGGCTTCCGGAGGCCAGATTTGAGCATTTAATCCTTGCTTGAGTAGATTTCCTGATTGGAGAGGATCAAATTCAAAATTCATGTAGAATTGATCAGTAATCACTAAATTTCCCGTTACCTGTTTGATCCCCAACTGGTTTAAGAGATTACCGATCGCGATCGCTTCCTCCCAGACAAAAAACGGGTCTTCTCCTCCCTGAATCACTAAGTCACCCTGTAGTACGCCGTCTTGAATAGAACCGTTGGTGCTAATTAGGGTAATAAACTGGTGCTCAGGTCCAAAGGTAGAGAGTGCCGCTAGGGAGGTTGCCACCTTGGTGAGGGAAGCAGCAGGTAAGGGAGTTGTCCCTTGGTGATTAGCTAACAGGCTATTACCCGCTTGCATCCAAATGCCGTGATTTTCCTGGGCAAATCCTTGGGCAGCTAACCTATCAATATATTGCTCAATTTGCCCTTGAGTAGCTGCCAAAGGATTATCTAAAGGCACAGTTAATGGTTGCTCAGGTTTTGGCGCTAATTCTACTGGAGTTTCGGTTCCTGTAATCAACTCAGGCTGATTGACTGCTGTTGGGGGAGCATCAGCTTGAGGAGAACAGCCAGTAATAAGTACTAGTACAGTTACAGGTAGCGCAGTAGCCCAGCCAAAGGTTTTTTCCATACTCAAAGAATATTAAGTAGAGCGACAATATTAAAGTTAACTGGTGAAGGTCGTCATTGGTTATTGGTCATTGTTCATTTGTAAGGGTTTGAGCTGTGCTCTCTCAAATACTTGATACGAGAGAAAATTTAGGTTACGTTAAGGGGTGCATTTAACCAGAGCTAATCCAGTTAACTATTCAGCTACATCTTCATCTATAGTAAAATTTAGGAAAATTTAAGCATGACGCAACGCAAGCGAGCTCTCATCACTGGCATTACAGGTCAAGACGGTTCTTATTTGAGTGAGTTCTTGTTGGAGAAAAACTATGATGTTCATGGGATTATCCGGCGAACCTCAACTTTTAACACTGACCGCATTGACCACCTTTATCAGGATCCTCACGAGCCAGCAGCTAAGCTTTTCCTACATTATGGTGATTTAACTGATGGCGTGACCCTACGTCGGATTTTAGAGGAGGTAAAACCGAGAGAAATTTATAACTTGGGTGCTCAATCCCATGTGCGGGTTAGTTTTGACACACCGGAATATACGGTTGACTCCGTAGCAATGGGGACTCTCCGCATACTAGAGGCAATTCGCGACTATCGACACCGGACTGGCGATGATGTGCGTTTCTACCAAGCTGGTTCTTCTGAAATGTTCGGTAAAGTACAGGAAGTTCCGCAAAAGGAAACAACACCCTTTTATCCTCGCAGTCCCTATTCTTGCGCTAAGGTTTATGCTCACTGGCAAACTATCAATCATCGTGAGTCCTACGAAATCTTTGCCTGTAATGGGATTCTGTTTAACCACGAATCACCCCGTCGAGGTGAAACCTTTGTGACCCGCAAGATTACCAGAGCGATCGCTCGTATTGTAGCCGGAAAGCAGAAAGAACTCTACCTAGGTAATCTTGATGCTAAGCGAGACTGGGGTTATGCGAAGGATTACGTAAAAGCAATGTGGATGATGCTACAGCAACCAGAACCAGATGATTACGTAGTGGCCACAGGTGAAACTCACTCAATTCGTGAATTTCTGGATGTTGCTTTTGGTTATGTCAACCTAGATTGGCATGATTATGTCAAGTTTGACCCTCGCTATCTTCGTCCGGCAGAAGTGGATTTGCTGGTTGGTGATCCCATTAAAGCCAAGCAGAAATTGGGTTGGGAACCATCAGTAACTTTTGAAGCTCTAGTAAAATTAATGGTAGATGCTGATTTGCGTGCGATGGGTCAGGATTCACCTAACGGAGAAGCTTCCCCTTCCTCAGATCATGCGGTTATTCCTCGACAGGTAGGTGTTGTAGTGGATTGATTCCCACTTACCTTGGCAGAAGTAATAAGGATTTTTATTAGACAGATGGCCAAGTTAGACTTAAGTAACAAAAAGATTCTGGTTACAGGTGGGGCAGGATTTCTCGGACGCCAAATTATACAGCAGCTGCAGCAAGCTGGAGTAGATGAGCAAAAAATCACTGTTCCGCGATCACTTGACTACGATCTGCGTTCTCTAGAAGCCTGTCAAAGAGTTGTTGAGCAGCAGGATGTGGTAATTCATCTAGCGGCTCACGTTGGCGGTATTGGCCTTAATCGAGAAAAGCCCGCAGAGCTTTTCTACGATAATCTGATGATGGGCACTCAACTAATTCACACTGCCTATCAAGCTGGTATCGAAAAATTCGTCTGTGTAGGCACAATTTGTGCTTATCCTAAATTTACACCGGTTCCCTTTAAAGAAGACGACCTCTGGAATGGCTATCCGGAAGAAACTAATGCTCCCTATGGCATAGCCAAAAAAGCCCTATTAGTCCAACTCCAAGCCTACCGGCAGCAATATGGATTTAATGGCATTTATCTGCTACCCGTCAACTTATATGGTCCCGAAGACAATTTTGATCCGAGTAGTTCTCACGTTGTTCCTGCCTTAATTCGTAAGGTGTATGAGGCGCAGCAGAAGGGAGAAAAGAAATTGTTGGTTTGGGGGGATGGTAGTCCTACTCGCGAGTTTTTCTATTCAACTGATGCAGCGCGAGGGATTATTATGGCAACCCAATACTACTCTGATCCAGAGCCAGTAAACTTAGGAACAGGATCAGAAATCTCGATTCGTGATTTAGTTGAGTTAATTTGCGAGTTAATGTCATTTGAGGGGGAAATTGTCTGGGAAACCGATAAACCCAATGGTCAACCTCGCCGCTGTCTGGATACTCAACGAGCCAAGCAAGCCTTTGGATTTACTGCCCAAATGGATTTCAAGCAAGGGTTAAAGAACACTATTGAGTGGTATCGGCAGCATCCTAGTTGAGGGGAGATGGGGAGATGGGGGGATGGGGAGATGGGGAGATGGAGAGATGAGGAGTAAGACAAGTCCAAAAATTGGGATGATTTATTTCTTGGAGTTCCCTAGGATAAACTCACATCTTGCACTATGCATCAAAAATACTTAATACCGTAAGCCAGAGCAATCAATTTCAGTACTGAAACCGTCAAATCTTATCACTGTTGCCTACCTTCACAGGTCAATTTTCTTGATTGCGTGCAAGCTCTCAGATAAATGCTTCATTCCTTGTTACTTGTTACTTGTTACTTATTCTCCCAAACCCGACCTAACACCTAACACCTAATACCTAATACCTACTCTTCTTGTTCGGCCAGCATTTTTGGTTGTAAGTAAAGGTTCTCCAGTAATACTGAAGCACCAGCTACCCAAGGAGGAACAATTAATGCGCCAATAATTCCCAAAACCCAAGCACCTCCTAAAACTGCCAACAGTTGATACAAGGGGTGAACTTTGACATTTGCACCCACTAGTAGAGGGTCAAGGACATAGGTTTCCACATTTTGAATAATCACAAATAGCAGCAACACCCACAAAAATGTCCAACCTCCCTTGGCGATCGCTACAATTAAAGCGGGAATTGCTCCTAATACTGGACCAAAAAAGGGAATTAAATTGGTGACTCCAGCAATTACTCCCAAGCTGAGAGCAAACTCTGAGATGCCTAACAAGATCAAACCGATGCTAATCACTGTAGCTAAAATCCCAGAAACCAATAGTCGTCCCTGGATATAATTGCCCATCCTTTGGCTAACTGGCTGTACCTGAGCTGCTAACTGCTCATTCCAAGGGTGAGGAAACAAATTGACAATGCCTTTAATCAGTTTCTCTGAACCAGAGAGCATATAACCGGAAAACAACAATGCCAGAATTACACTAAAGAAACCGCCAAGGATACCTCGTGTCACTCCATAGGAACGCACTAGCAGCTGTCGGCCAGAACGAAAAACCCAAGTTACTAGCGCTTGAGTATCAAACAGTTGACTAATTTGATTTAAGGTTTCTGGTTCAGTCAACCCAAAGCGCATTACCAAGTCTCGCGCTAGGGATTCCAATACATCTAAATAAACTGGTAGTTTCCGCCACAGGCGTTGAATTTGCTCCACCACCGTCGGACCAATCAGTAAACCTACCCCAATCAACAGGATCACCAAACCTAAGTATACCAGGATAACTGCTAACCAACGAGGAATCCCCGACTGTTGAGCTGTATCAATAGTTGGTGCTAGGGTAGCAGCTAGTACGATCGCAATCATCAGAATTACTAGCAAACCCTTAAGCTGCCACAGGAGTACCAGCAGTAAGCCAGTAGCAACAATGAGCAGCAGGTTAGATAAAGAGAGATTGATGCCCCGCTCAGGTATATTGTTCAATGAGATTGCCTCCAAAGGGTCTATTTCCCTAATTCGACTATAGATCTAAAAGAGCGATCGCAAATAATTAAGAGACTGCTGCTCAAGTCAATCAAGGAAAAGTTAGAGAATCAATATGCGCATTTTAATTATGGGTGGAACTCGGTTTATCGGGGTCTACTTAACCAAAATCCTGGTGGAACAAGGTCATGAGGTGGTACTATTCAATCGTGGCAATAAACCCGCACCAGTAGCAGGGATCAAACAAATTCATGGCGATCGCCATGACTCGGCTCAACTCCAGGAACAGCTATCTTCCCAGGAGTTCGACGCGATCTTTGATAATAATGGTCGAGAACTTAGGGATACTCAACCTCTAGTAGAAATCTTTAAGGACAGGATACAACACTTTATCTACATGAGTTCCGCTGGAGTTTACCTCAAATCTGACCAACTACCTCATGTTGAAGGTGACACCGTTGACCCCAAAAGTCGCCACAAAGGCAAGCATCAGACGGAAGCTTACTTAGCAGATCAGAATTTGCCCTTTACCGCCATTCGTCCTACTTACATCTACGGACCCCAAAACTACAACGATTTAGAAGCCTGGTTTTTTGACCGGATAGTTCGCGATCGCCCGATTCCCATCCCTGGTAATGGTATGCATATCACACAATTGGGACATTGTCAAGACTTGGCTCGTGCCATGGCTCAGGTATTGGGTAATGAGCAAGCAATCGGACAGATTTATAATGTATCAGGCGATCGCTACGTTACTTTTGATGGTTTAGCACGCACTTGTGCGGCGGCGGTGGGTAAGTCAGCGGCGGAGTTGAAAATTGTCCATTATGAACCCAAGCAGTTTGATTTCGGTAAACGCAAAGCCTTCCCGATGCGAGTGCAGCATTTCTTCGCTGATGTGCATCAAGCCAAGAGCCAACTAAACTGGCAACCAGAATATGACTTACTAACTGGACTCAAGGATTCCTATGAAAATGATTATCTCGCATCAGGAAGGGATCAGGCAGAAGTCGATTTTTCCTTAGACGAAAAAATATTAGCAGCAACTTGAGGCCATAAATAGATAGCACCAGAAATTAAAGTTAGAGCCACAGACACCCAAAAAGCGCTCATAGAGAGGACTTCCCAGCTCACGGGTGTCGGAGCAATCAAAAGTGCGATCGCGACAATTTGACTCACAGTTTTCAGTTTACCCCAGATATTGGCTCCGCTAATAGTACTACTACCAGATAAATTGGGGTCAACTCGCCAACCCGCGATCGCTAATTCCCTTGCTAAAATCAAAAAGACTCCCCAAGCTGGCACTTGACCTAGTTGAATTAAGGCTAGTAGTGGACCTAAGACTAAAAATTTATCAACTAACGGGTCAAGAAACTTACCCAAATCAGTAACTTGGTTAAGTTTACGGGCCAGATAACCATCCAACCAATCAGTCCCCGCTGCTAGCAAGAATACCACCAAACAAATCCACCGTGCCGGTTCCGTCGGGTTATACAAACCGTACAAGAGCAACGGCAATCCTAGTAGGCGAGAAAAGGTAATCCAGTTGGGTAGATTCATAGAATGTAATTAGGGAGTTATTGATAAATTATTACCTCGTAGGGGTGGGTTCACCAATCCGGCAAGCACATTGACCAGTCAATTTGGTAAACCCGCCCCGGTGATACCGGTGGGGCGAGCTTAGTTCAATGGAGAAATTAAACCACAAAGGCACAAAGGGACACAAAGGATAGGTGATTATTCGACAAGCACGAAGAAGAAGTCCGGGAGCTCGGTTGTGTTTTTCCTTACGGCTAATGAGAATGCGATCGCTTCCTCCAGAATCCCCTATACTGCCTGTTTGCTTAAGCGATACGTTGCATTTTCCTCATTGATGAATTATTACCCGGTAGGGGCGGGTTTACCAATCCGGCAAGCACATTGACCAGTCAATCTGATAAACCCGCCCCGGTGATATTGATAAATTATTACCCGGTAGGGGCGGGTTCACCAATCCGGCAAGCACATTGACCAGTCAATTTGGTAAACCCGCCCCGGTGATACCGGTGGGGCGAGCTTAGTTCAATGGAGAAATTAAACCATAGAAGCACAGAGAGCACAGAGGATATTAGTCTTCACTCGGAATTGTCGCCATCACCTTGAACCCCTAACTAATATCAAGGAAAGGATAATCACTTATAATTCCCTTATACCTTGCAAACTTCTTTCTTCCCTTCTGCCCTGGAGCCTTATTGCCACCAAAGTGTAAGTATTCAACCGAACTTGATATAACACATTGTGAAACCCTTACGCAGCAAGAATTTTACAATGTGTTAGTTTCATCTCCATCTACTCCATCTGATACAGGAGATATACCAGTGCTGACGCACAACGGTATGACAGTAGCTGCCATCATTGCGATTATCTACTTATTCCAAATCAAGTTAATCTATAAACTCATGAAGACTTGGATAAGGAAGAAAAAGTAGGCAATTGCATCCGCAACGTATGGGGTGAAGCATATTTCGCTTAAAACCTAAAATCCTTATTAGGTAAGGGTTTTTCGCAAAGGTTGTTTGTTATTTGTTAGTTGTTTGTCAAAAAACAAAAAACAAAAAACAAACAACAAAGCGGCGGGCGGCTATCCCTCCCATCCCTGAAGGAATGGGCTTCCCGCCGCTTTCGGTAATGGAGCAATTATTCCCATCACTGGGAGCACACCTGACCACAATGAATTAGCAATCAATCTTGCGGCTCTTTTCAAATCTGCTTTACGAGGCAAGCCTTACCGTATTTTTGCTACTGATCAACGACTTTGGATTAGCGATTGATTTTAGATTGAATTAATACAAGACCAACCCCCTACTTAGTGAAGCTTGAGATAATAGTCTATATGTGCACACCTATTCCATTATTAATAAGAATAGCAAAAAATAGTCATGAGCACAAGTACCTGCGAAAAATAGTTCAAAGTCCCCCAGAATTGGGGGGTTTAGGAGGCCCGTGTAACACATTTTTTCTCAACCAATTTGGTATAAATTGTATCTTTTTGCTCAAAAAACTTGCACTTTAACCAGGAAATACCCGATGACCTCTTGACTTATTACTTATTACTTATTACTTATTACTTATTACTTATTACTTATTACTTATTACTTATTACTTCTCCCGATAATTCCCCATCGACTTATTCAACAAAACCTACTTACTCTTCTTTCTTCATCTGCTGTAACAAATCGGGACCACGAGATGTACCTAGTCGTGTGGCACCAGCAATTACTAAATCAAAGGCTTGCTCAATAGTGCGAATGCCTCCCGATGCTTTAATACCAATTTGTCCTTTAGTTATTTCCTTCAACAGTCTAACGTCGGCAACTGTCGCACCACCATGCCAACCGGTGCTAGTTTTGAGAAATTGTGCTCCAGCATCCAAACAAATTTCAGCAGCAAGTTGTTTTTCAGCATCTGTTAGTAGGTTAGTTTCCAGGATAACTTTGACAAGTTGACCAGTTTCTTCACAAATTTGGGCAATTTCCCGATATAATTCTTCCGTTTTGCCAGCTTTCAACCAACCAAGGTTGAGCACTACATCCAACTCAGTCGCTCCATGTTCCACCGCATCTTGCGCTTCGTAGAGTTTAGTGAGAGATGTAGTGACACCGGAGGGAAAACCGATAACGGTACATATTTTCGGTGTTTTACCGTGGAGCAATTCAGCTGCTTGTTTCACATATATTGGGTAGACACACACTGCCGCAAATTGAAAGCGATCCGCCTCTTGACAGCATTTTTCCACTTGCTCTGGTGTTGCTGTCGAACTTAGCAGCGCATGATCGATAAACGAAGCAATTTCTAGATCTGGATAGTCATTTGTCATTTGTTGTTGGTTGTTGGTTGTTGGTTGTTGGTTGTTGGTTGTTGGTTGTTGGTTGTTGGTTGTTGGTTGTTGGTTGTTGGTTGTTGGTTGTTGGTTGTTGGTTGTTGGTTGTTGGTTGTTGGTTGTTGGTTATTGGTTGTTGGTTGTTGGTTGTTGGTTGTTGGTTGTT
>JAAHGR010001219.1 GCA_010672425.1 Symploca sp. SIO2E6 | reverse complement strand
TATCCATTTCGTCAAATTGAAAGCATGGAATTAAAACAGTTATCTAATATTTTAAAACAACTAATTGCGCTCCCTCAAGAAATTGAATGGGTAGAATTTAAACAAAATAATGATAAACCAGAAACAATAGGTGAATATATATCTGCACTATCAAATTCTGCTACTTTGCATGATCAAAATGCTGGTTATATTGTTTGGGGAATTGAAAATAATACTCAGAATGTTGTCGGCACTAAATTTAAACCAAAGCAAACAAAAAAAGGTAATGAAGAATTAGAAAATTGGTTGCTTAGACTTCTTTCACCTAGAATTGACTTTAGAATTTATGAGTTTACTTTCCATAATCAAAATGTAGTGCTATTTGAAGTCCTTAGTGCTAATCATCAACCCGTTAGCTTTCAGGGTGTAGAATATATTAGGGTTGGCAGTTACAAGAAAAAGCTCAAGGATTATCCAGAAAAAGAAAAAAAATTGTGGAGTTTATTCTCTCATCAAAGTTTTGAAGAAAAATTAGCCATGGAAAATATAACAGCAGATGAAGTTCTAGCAAAAATTAATTATCCCAAGTATTTTGAGTTAACTGAACAACATCTCCCTGATAATAAACAGGGAATATTAGAAGTTCTAGCAAAAGAGAAAATGATTAAGATTAAATATGGTGATTTTTTTGATATAACCAATTTGGGTGCAATTCTTTTTGCGAAAAAATTAACCGATTTTGAACGACTTGGTAGAAAAGCGATTAGGGTTATTATCTACAAAGACAACAATAGGATTTATACTCAGAGAGAACAAGTATTTGACAAGGGCTATGCTGTCAGTTATGAAAACATAATTCAGTTTATTAATGATCAACTACCTCAAAATGAACAAATTGGTCAAGCATTACGAAAAGAGCTAAAGATGTATCCAGACATTGCAATTAGAGAATTAGTTGCTAATGCAATGATTCATCAAGATTTTAGTATGACTGGTGTTAGTGCTACTATTGAAATATTTTCTGGTCGCATAGAAATCAGAAATCCTGGGGAGCCATTAGTTGATACAATGCGTTTTATCGATGTACCTCCTCAATCACGGAATGAAGATTTAGCAGCTTTTATGAGAAGAATTAATCTTTGCGAAGAGCGTGGTAGTGGCATAGATAAAGTAGTTGATTCCGTCGAAGTTTTTCAATTACCTGCTCCAGAGTTTAATGTCAAAGCTCAACATACAGAAGCTATTTTGTTTAGTTATAAGAAATTAAAAGATATGGATAAAGTAGATCGTATTAGAGCCTGTTATCAACATGCTTGCTTACGCTTTGTTTTCCGTGAACAAATGACCAATGAATCTTTACGAAAAAGATTTGTAATTGATCACAAAAACTATTCTATGGCTTCACGAATTATTACAGATACAATCAATGAACAGTTAATCAAGCCTTATGACCCTGAAAATAGATCCAAGAAACACGCTAAATATGTACCGTTTTGGGCGTAATCATCTATGATTATAGCTTTTATCATAGAAATTGCTTATGTGACTGTTATGTGACTGATGAGGTAAAATCTTCAGATTCATGAAGTGTTCA
>JAAHGR010001218.1 GCA_010672425.1 Symploca sp. SIO2E6 | reverse complement strand
CAACCTACATTTTTAAGTGTGTCACGCCCTAGGGCTAAATGTGTCTCTTGAAGTCAGCAATAGTAATTCATACCTTATAGGCGCACGCCTATTCCATTATTCAATAATAACCAAAAATCCTGAAAATCACAACCAATTTTGAAAGGGAAAGCGATCGCGCCTACGGCATCAGTGTTGAGACAGGCTAGAAGCCTGTTCCACGAGATTAGTAGTGCTTTGCATCTTGCTCGCTAAAGTCTTAACCAACAGCAAATTCAGTAAATTTCCGCATCAGTGTTGAGACAGGCTAGAAGCCTGTTCCACGAGATTAGTAGTGCTTTGCATCTTGCTCGCTAAAATCTTAAAGGGTATCTTGCTCGCTAAAATCTTAACCAACAGCAAATTCAGTAAATTTCCGTTTATAGGGAGCGTGAAATGCTAAAATGATATCTTGCTTAGGTACGCCAGCTGCAACTAATTCACTGGCAACTCCAATTTCTGTTCCATCTCGTTCGAGCCAGATTTTATTATCTTTAATTTCTACATAGATGATGCAACCAAATACTCTACTCAAGCCTTCCCAACCGATATGCAAGACTTGATAGCGATCTCGCTCTGTATCTAATATCAGATGAACCTCTGTATTACTATTTAAATGATTACCCAGATGATTTTTCAGAACTGTTTGTACCACCTCAGGGTAGTTTAGCTTTTCCATAAAACAATCTTCTCTGTATTTGGGTCAAAAATTAATAGTCTTAGTTTGTGCTCTGCTATAACCTCTTGAATAAAACTACTTGTGAAAAAATCGTCATAAATATCGAAAGATACTGCTAAATATAACATCCGCTCTGGTTGCTGCTTTCTTAGGGCAGAGCGATAGTTGAGGAACTGACCAAGGGCTGTGTGGAATTCGGTTAGTACAGATACTCCTAGGAAAGATTTTACCTCTACAGCTATCTTTTGACCAGCTTTCTCTGCTACCAAGACTCTCTCTGCTGCTAAGTCTATATAAAATTAAAATTGATAAAATTTAATGAATAAATTCTCGTTAGTGATTGTCCATCCATCTTTTTCAAGGGCTGCTCTGACCACATTGTGAAATAAATCTTTAGCTGGCATAGATAGATATTCTGAAGTCAGTAATAGGAATTCATACCTTACAGGCGCACACCTATTCCATAATTCAATAATAACCAAAAATCCTGAAAATCACAACCAATTTTTAAGGGACAAGCGATCGCGCCTACGGCAGTGGCGAGACAGGCTAGAAGCCTGTTCCACGAGAATTGTAGTGCGAGCATCTTGCTCGCTAAAGTCTTAAAGAGCATCTTGCTCGCTAGAGTCTTAAAGGTTTAAGCTAAATCTGCCCTACCAGTATCACCGGGGCGGGTTACTCCCATTGATTGGTCAATGTGTTTACGGATTGGTTAACCCGCCCCTACGGAATCATAATTTACCAATATTGAGGTTTTCCACAGACCCCCCATAGACTCCAGAGTATACCAATCCAAATGCGATGCTTCCCACTCAACCCCCTAGGGCTAAATGTATCTCTTGAAGTCAGTAATAGGAATTCATACCTTACAGGCGCAA
>JAAHGR010001217.1 GCA_010672425.1 Symploca sp. SIO2E6 | reverse complement strand
ATCCCTAGTGCCGTGACACAGCTAATTTGTTGGTTGAGAAACCGGTTGGGGAATGAGTGAATGTAGAATGAGTGAATGTAGAATTTAAGAATGTTTTGCGTTCGCGTAGCGTGCGCGTAAGCGCAAACATCTTGCTCGCTTTTCACTTAAGCGCAAGCGAGACGCTCGCACTACTCTATCTCCCTCAGCTCCCCCAGCTCCCCTAGCTTCTCTATTCCCTCATAATAGGCTGTGTCGCACCACTAGATGCAGTTTGTAAGCCTACCTAAGACCGATGAAACCTTCTCTCAACTCCAGCCAATCCGGTTTTACTATTATTGAATCCCTGGTAGCCATTATCGTGGTGGCAATCTTGCTAGCAGGAGTTGCCCCCCTGCTCGTCTTCTCCACCGCAACTCGGGTTCAGTCAAGACGAGTAGAACTTGCCAGTCAAGCAGCTAGTAGCTACATCAGCGGTATGCAATCAGGGGCAATTAAGCTGCATCCACCAGAGGGAATAGAAGCTCAACTTAAAGATGAGCCTGCCCCCATCATAGGTAATTTGGCTGACTGCACCACAGCCAATTATTACTGCCAAGCTGCGCCAACAGGCCCCAATAATACGGCAACCACACAGTTATTCTGCATCGACAATGACGGAGGTGGCTGCACTGAAGACAGCACCTCAGATATGATTATCCAGGCGTATCGTCAACCAAATAGTGATACCGGTGACGGCTATCCCATCGGAGTGCGGGTGTATCGAGCCGATGCCTTTGCTAATGGTGCCCTAGTGATAGGGAGACAACAATCCACAGTAACTTCCGGATTAGGCGATCGCAATGCTCCGGTAGTAGAAATGACCGCAGAAATCCCTGGTGCTAACGGCCAAACCAATTTTGGTGCTTTGTGCGATCGTTTAGGAGGTTGTGGTCGCCCATAAAAAAAGTTAGGGCTTGCTGCATAAGTGTGTAAGTCACACCAGACAAGGCTTGCAATCATCCAAGTAAGCCAAACTAGTGCAAGGGCTTTTGTATACATCTTATCAAAAACCCTTGCACTATCACCAGGGAATCCCTAATAACTCCTGACTTATCACTTATCACTTATTACTTATTACTTATTACTTATTCTCCCAAACCCTAGTCACCTACTCACTGCCATCCCCTTAGGGAAAACTGCATCATGACCCACCCACTCAAATTTCTGCTCAACAGCCAGCTAACCAACAAACAAGCCCAGCAAGCA
The DNA here is from genome assembly GCA_010672425.1 of Symploca sp. SIO2E6. Classification (GTDB taxonomy): domain Bacteria; phylum Cyanobacteriota; class Cyanobacteriia; order Cyanobacteriales; family Coleofasciculaceae; genus Caldora. The sequence goes on along the minus strand of JAAHGR010001217.1, from coordinate 349 downwards.
CAGCAAACAGGGGGTTTTACTTTAATCGAACTCCTAGTAGCCATGATCATCGCTGCCTTGGTGCTCACCCCATTACTGGGATTCATGATCAATATACTCGACACCGATCGCAAAGAGCAAGCCAAGGCTGCTTCTCAGCAAGAAGTCCAAAACGCCATGGACTATATAGCTGAAGATTTAAATAAAGCAGTCTTTATTTACGATGCAGAAGGACTCGAGTCCATTGATGCTCAACTGCCAGCAGCACCAAATAATACCATAGCAGCACCAGTTCTAGTATTTTGGAAGCGAGACATCAGAACTAATATAGCGCCTTTTGATGGTACTCAAACCAATCCTGACAATGATC
>JAAHGR010001216.1 GCA_010672425.1 Symploca sp. SIO2E6 | reverse complement strand
GTGATAGACTTTATCGCCCAAAACCAACGCCCTGATTTTTTCTCCAATTCCCTCAGTAATAGCGGTACCGCAGCTTCACCCATACCTATAATTTGCTGGTAGGCAGGATGGAGTACCATTTGATGGGTGGAAGAAAGAAAACGGGTTTCAGCTTTCCATTGTTGCACCAGATGCTTGAAGGTGACTTCCAACTCTTGAGCTGGTTGCTGCTGAAGTTGATGGAGAAAGTTGAGGATGGTAGGAAATTGAGACTCAGAGATTTGTTCTAATTCTTCGATTAAGCGCTCTTTGTGGGTCATGATTGCTCAGTGTACACGTTGGGTTGAGGGCGCACGTCGGTGCGCCCCTACTTTTTTAATGCAAGATATCGACTTGTGATCGCAGTTCTTTCTGTAACTCCTGACATTCTCTAGCTAAGGGTATCCCTAACTCAGTGGCAATTACCAAAGCCCGGTCGCAATATTCACATGCCAGTTCCAGATCATACAGTATTAAATGAAGTATTGCTAACTTATGGAGGGTGATAGCCTCAGCAGAACGATAGCCAATTTTTCTAACTAGCTCTAGTGCTGCTTGCAAGCATTTCAGAGACTCTGGATACTGTTTAATAAGCATGAGGTTATTACCTAAGTTTGTCATTGCAGCAACCTCTCCATAAAGGTCGCCGATTTTTTGAGCAACTGTCAAACTCTGCTGGTAATACTCAAATGCTTGAGAATAGTCTTCAAGACACATGTAAGCATTGCCTAGATTTCCCAAGGAAGTTCCTTCTCCCATTTGATCACCCATTTCTTTGGCAATGGTTAAACTTTGCTGCTGATACTCAATCGCTTGGCTATAATCTCCCAAGAAGTAGTAAATATTGCCTAGATTTTCTAGTGCACATTCCTCTCCCTTACGATTGCTGATTTCCTTGGCAATTCTTAGATGCTGGCGGTAATAATCAATTGCTTGATCGTAATCTCCCAACTCTTGGTAGACAAGTCCCAAATTCCCCAAAGCTGTCCCCTCTCCCCTTTTATCGCTAATTTCTCGTTTGATAGTCAAATGTTGCTGATAATATTCCAAAGCTTGGATATAATTTCCCAAAGCCTGATAAGCATTTCCTAAATTTCCCAATGCAGCTGCTTCCACGTAGCGATCACCAATTTCCCTGGTAATAGCTAAACCTTGCTGAGAGTAATAGATTGCTTGATGATAGTCTCCTAGAAAGAAATAAATCATGCTGATATTTTCTATAGAAGTAACTTCTCCAAATCGGTCACCAATTTCTCGGGCAATAGCTAAACTCTGCTTCTGATAATTAATTGCCAGGGGATAGTTTCCTAGACCTTGGTAAATAACCCCTAAATTTCCCAGCGAAATTCCTTCTCCATTTCGGTCACCAATTTCTCGGGCAATAGCCAAACTATTTTGATGATATTCTATAGCTTGGTGATAATTTCCCATACTCCCGTAAGCACTTCCCAGATTATCCAGTGCATTTTCCTCTCCCTTTCGGTTACCAATTTCAGAGGCAATAGCTAAACTCTTTTGGTGATACTCTATTGCTTGGTGATAATCTGCCAAAGCTTGGTAA
>JAAHGR010001215.1 GCA_010672425.1 Symploca sp. SIO2E6 | reverse complement strand
GGAATATTGAAGCGATCGCAAAGTTCCCTTTGACTAATCCCCTCTCCCTTCTCTTCCCCCTTAGGAGGAGCTAGCCTGGGTGCTGGGGGTGGCGCACTCAGGCTGCTGGCTTTAGTCGGGCTACATCCTCTTCTAGCGCTTCTATGCGTGATAGTAGGTCACTTGGTATACCACTAGAAACACCCTTGATTGTAAGTGTGCTAGGTGTACCAAAGTATGCAGACAGTATCACATCAATAGCTTTGGATTCAGTTAGCTCATGCTGCTCCATAAATTCTCTCAACTTGGCGTGGTTATCTGAGCTGATATACCCCACCACACGCGGGTTTTTGGTTGCCATATTCTTGAAGTATAAAAGGTATGTAACCAAAAGTAGCATATCAATGTGATACCTTATTGCTGAAGTCTAATAAGGTGTATCACTAAGTGGTATACTAATCAGAAAAACTAAGAGAAAATGATGATACTAGTAGCATATCAATGTGATACCTTCCTGAAACTCGTTACATGTTTCAGGGATGCACCAACTTTTTTTTACCCCTTCCGTTATCGAAATTTTTTTTTATAAATTACTATCATGTACTATAATAAACAGTCCCTTTCCCCCCTCGAACACTCCCTTAATGCCAAAATTGAGAGGCATTTTGACACCCTTGACACTGACCCCGACGTGCTAACTCAATTATTAGCTGATAAGCGATCGCCCAACACCAGGAGAGCCTATGAGAAGGATGTACGCGACTTCTTTCTCCAAATGACTCACGCTGAACCTACCCAGGATGCTGTGCTAGAATTCCTCCACCTGGAACGTCCCCAAGCAACCGCAGTGGTGCTGAAGTATAAAGCTAAACTGTTTGACCGTGGCCTTACGGAAGCAACAGTTAACCGTCGCCTAGCAGCTCTTAAGAGTCTGGTGGCGATGGGCAGAAAGCTTGGAGTCTGCAATTACAGCCTGGAAGATATCAAAGGTGAAAAAGTCCAGCGCTATCGCGATACTACTGGTGTTAGTCCAGAGACTTATAGCAGAATTTTAAGTTGGTGTGATCGCACAACCCAAATAGGTAAACGAGATTATGCACTGCTCAAGTTACTCTGGGACAATGCTCTCAGACGGAATGAAGTGGTGCAATTGAATGTGTCTGATTTTGAAGAAGATGCTAGAACACTGACCATTCTGGGTAAGGGCAAAGGAACACAGTCTGAGATAATTGAACTGAGCGCCAACACTACTGCTGCTCTGGTGGACTGGTTAGAATCTCGGTCACCAGGATTGCCAAATGATGCCCCACTTTTCATCGCGCTCGACTTTAAGCACTCTGGTCACCGACTCACTGGTGATGCCATCCTCAAGGTTGTTAAGCGCTACTGCTCTAGGGCTGGGGTGAAAAAGGTGATGTCTCCCCATCGCATTCGTCACAGTGCAATTACTGCTGCTCTGGATGCCACTGATGGAAATTTGCGGAAGGTGCAGAAACTCAGCAGGCATTCCCAGCTGGATACTCTGATGATTTACGACGATAACCGGGGACGCGACCAGGGAGAAGTGACAGGGTTACTGGATGGACTAATTGATTGACACTC
>JAAHGR010001214.1 GCA_010672425.1 Symploca sp. SIO2E6 | reverse complement strand
AAAGTCAACCAGGTTCTAGATCCCCGACTTCTTCTGCCGGTTGCTCTTTATTAATCACCTTCTTCAATCAAGAAGTCGGGGATCTTGAGTGTTGGGTCTCGTTGCCTCGACCCAACCTACAGTTTTAAGTGGGTCACGGCACTACACTATTAGTCCCCAAGTAAAAATTCTTGCTTCATCTGCTCCAGGGAAAGGGTTTTGCCTGCTTCAAATTCTTGCTTAGCGTTCTCGATAATAGAGATAAAATCTGGGTTATTGAGCAGCGATAATGATTCGGCATCCTGTTCTTCAAAAGCAGGCTCATACTTGAAAGACCCAGTAATTTGTTGCAGCCAATTTACCGGCTGAGGATCTGCAATTTTCTTTTGTAACTCAGCGATCGCAGCTTCTACTGCTACAAGCCGTTTCTCTAGGGAAGTGTTGGATAGCATTTCTCAATTTGGGCTTCCGCGATTGTTGCTGTCAAAGGCAATAACCATCCTCAGTATATCAGCTTGTGGCTTGAGAAATGCTGGAATTATTGCGATAGTGCCAGCTTGCTAGTGCAATGCGATCGCAAGATCTTGATTGTATAAACTCTTTGAAATCTTGGTTCAGCATGGTACTTCCATTGATGAAATTCGCGACGAATGGTTTCTAAAGCAGCAAGCCGTACAGTATAAGGTTGACTACGCCAATAAGCTAGGTCTGAAGTTGAAGATTTTAGGTTAGTTTTAGTGACAACGATTGAATGTTTGTCAAACATATATTCTCAAGTTTCTATTTTCAATTGCGAGCAAGCTTGGTGGTGCAAGCAGATCAGCTGCTGCTGATACCGTAGGCAATCCCTCCATCAACAACCCCAGAATATCAAAAAAGCGATCGCGCATCTGGTGAAAGCAGCAAATTCAATCTCTGGAGGAATCATAGACAGCATAGCGATCGCGTAATCTTGTAGGTTGGGTGCAATGCGATCGCATAATCTAGTAGGTTGGGTGAAGCGATAGCGAAACCCAACGCCAAATCTCTACTGTTGGGTTTCGCTTTTGGTTGTTCCTTGAGATTTTTGTCAAAAGGGGTAACAACGCGAAACCCAACCTACAGCCTTAATTTCATGATAGGTTGTAGGGGCGTATTGCATACGCCCAGTGCGATCTTGTCGGTTGGTCAAGCTTTTACTAAACCCAACACCAAATCTCTATTGTTGGGTTTCGCTTTTGGTCATTCCTTGAGATTTTTGTCAAAAGGGGTAACAACGCTACACTCAACATACAGCTTATCAGCAGTTTTCTTGCCTTTTACGCAAGCCGAGAAATTATCGAAAAGCCAGTTATGTATTCAGATTATCGCCTAAATCGTTAATTGTGCTCCTAAACCTGCCCCTACATATCCACACATCGGATAATTGGCAGGTCTATTTTAACTACTATATATGTGCGCACATTTTTCCATTATAAAAGAATAGCAAAAAATAAGAACAAAGTCAACCAGGTTCTAGATCCCCGACTTCTTCTGCCGGTTGCTCTTTATTAATCACCTTCTTCAATCAAGAAGTCGGGGATCTTGAGTGTTGGGTCTCGTTGCCTCGACCCAACCTACAGTTT
>JAAHGR010001213.1 GCA_010672425.1 Symploca sp. SIO2E6 | reverse complement strand
AGCTCCCTACGGTTATCTTGCGATCGCTTGCTCCCTTTGACGAAATATTCGTTATGAGGAAATGATTATCTATTTTCAGTCCGTTTTAACGGACTTTAGCTATAAGCGGTGGGGTTTAAACCCCTTGTGGGTTGCTGTTGGGTTACGCTGCGCTACACCCAACCTACGTTTGCTAGCATGTTTTTTTGATGTCAGCAATAGCAATTCATACCTTATATGCGCACACATATCCCATTATTCCAATAATAGCCAAAAATCACCAAAATTACAACCAATAAAATATTCTCTTGTTCGACTTGCTGAAATATTCGTTATGAGGAAATGATTATCTATTTTTAGTCCGTTTTAACGGACTTTAGCTATAAGCGGTGGGGTTTAAAACCCTTGTGGGTTGCTGTTGGGTTACGCTGCGCTACACCCAACCTACGTTTGCTAGCATGTTTTTTTTGATGTCAGCAATAGCAATTCATACCTTACAGCGCTTTGCGATGTTATGAGGTACAGTAAGAAAAATCCCCCTAAATCCCCCTTAGAAAGGGGGACTTTTACTGCCCCCCTTTCCAAGGGGGGTTGGGGGGATAAAGGTGTACCACATAACAGCGAAAACTGCTGTATATGCGCACACCTATTCCATTGTTCCAATAATAGCCAAAAATCATCAAAATTGCAACCAATAAAATATTCTCTTGTTCGACTTACCGAAATCTTCGTTATGAGGAAATGATTATCTATTTTTAGTCCGTTTTAACGGACTTGAGCTATAAGAGGTGGGGTTTAAACCCCACTCAGTGAGTGAATCATAACGATAGTTTAACAACCCTCTCCGCGTGCAGCCGCTTGTTATGAAAGCTACGAAGACCTAAATGCTAAACTAAAACCAAGCTCAATACATACCGCTTTCTCAATCTCTTCCCAGTAAATCTCCTCTAAATCACCCTGTTTATTTTTAATTCTCTGGGCATCCACAGCTCTCATTTGACTTAAGTTGATGTGTCGATCTTTATCTAATCGATTCGAAGCCGTCGGTGTAACATTCACAACAAACGGATAAGTCCTTGCCCCGGGCAACAATGGAGCAACTATTGTCGTTGCCCCATTTTGGTTGCCAATATCATTTTGCAAAATCAGACAAGGTCGCTTTTTATCAGTCTCATGACCAACAACAGGGTGTTGAGCGTAGGAAGCATTTTTTATGACATTACGGTAGATTGAGTGATTTTGTGCCAGACTAATTGAAGTGCATCAATGTAGCGCTTATGTCTCAAAAATTTTGACCACCTAGAGAAGCGGCTGCAGCGAAGGGGTGTTCATCGGCGAAGGTTGACAAGATGGGAGCAACAGGGGAAAATTGTAGCTATCCGTACTCCGTCTGGTCAAAGGAGGTATGACGTAGAATCTTATCAGAAATGGCAGACCATTAAAGTCAATTAACCAACAGTACAACAAGGATGTTGCCTTACGGAAATCAAAATTATGTGGGTCAAAGAAAACTAGTAAGAGAATTCAACAAATTACTTTTAAACGCAATAAAAAGGTTGGTGATTATCTTCATAAAACTAGTGAGATAATTGTGAAACGTTTAGTAGCT
>JAAHGR010001212.1 GCA_010672425.1 Symploca sp. SIO2E6 | reverse complement strand
TTGATACCCCGTGGTCTCGCCACGGGGTAGGACTTTGCTGAGCGTGGCGATTTCATTGCCATGTCCGCTACGAATGCGAAGAACCACTTCGGGGAATTGCTGGAGGCCACGCAAAAGGAACCTGCTGAGATTTCCGAGAAGGGCCGGACGGTTGCGGTAATGCTCTCCGCAGAAGCCTTCGAGCAGATGCACGCGAAAGCCGAGGGAAAGTCGGAATCTCCAGATATTGATGGAATCCTCGGATGGCTTGAAAGGGACCCCGCAGAAGGGCCTTCGAAGGAGACGGGGGACTACCGGAAGCATCTCGACGAAAAGTTCGCGTGAAGATTTTCTGGGACGCAAATGCGCTTGTCGATTTGGTGGATCAATCGAGGCCGGGGCACACGGACGCTTTGTTGATCCTCAAAGACACTCGGAAACGTGCTGCGGGGAATCTCATCTCATGGCACACGCTGTCGATCCTCAGCTACCTGTGCTCGAAGAAATTCGGCAAAGGAGCCACAGACGAAATCATACAAGAGCTCTTGAAGGTTTTTAAGATTCCGGTGAATGGAAGCAAAAAGGCCGATCGGGCTTTGGGATACAACGCGAGCGATTTTGAAGACGCGCTTCAGATTTCTGCCGCCGTGGCAGCATACGCCGACTACATTGTGACTTTGGATACAAAAGGCTTTTCCAAGAGCCCGATCCCCGTTGTGACTCCAGCTGAGATGCTTTGTCTGTTGAGAGACAAATAGAAACTGCCACTCGAGCCTTCTGCACCGTTGCCATTTAGATGGCTTCCAGCATGGATTCCTTCACCGACTCCAAGCCGATCATCTTCTCAAGCTTGAGATAAGAGGGAGGCAGGTCTTCCGGCTGGTCGATCTTGCTTTGGGTATGTTTCTTAAGAGCCGCTTGAATCGTGAGCCCATTGACCACGGGTTCAGTATCCGTTTCGATAATACGAAATCCTGATTGAGCTGAGCTATGCCCGTTTTCTGCGATAGAAGTATCCGACACAGAGAGCTTCCGCTCAGTATCGACGCCATGACGAACGACCACCGAAGGCTTCGCCTCGGGGAACAGGATGCTCCTTGTTTTATCGATCAAGTCGTTCACGACACATAAACGGGAGGAGTCGGCTTTTTATCCGGCTCAATCATCAGAAGCTAAAAGCGACAGTCTTTGACATCCCACAGCCTGCTTCTAGCCTAGCGATTCATGAATGCATCATTGATCTACAAACTTGGGGATTTCGCCAACATCTGATGTCTGAAACATCAGACAGTCCAGTTAGCTATTACGTCGATGAAGCGGTCGATGGCGTACTCTTTGGCCGCAAAGGACGTCTCCGCTTGGACGAACCAAATGCTCGACGGTATTTCATGCTAGGCATGGTTTCTTTTGCTGATGACGAGGAGGCGGCTCTCAAGCTCGAAACTCTGAGGAGGTCGCTGCTGAGCAACCCACTTTATTCAAGCATTGCGTCCATGTCACCGGAGGCGGGCAAGACGGCACAGTTTTTCATGCAAAGGATGATCACAATGAAATCCGAGCCAAAGTCTTCGAACTGCTCACGCAGTTAGATTTCAAATTCTTTGCGGTAATCAAAGA
>JAAHGR010001211.1 GCA_010672425.1 Symploca sp. SIO2E6 | reverse complement strand
TAAGGAGTAAATCAAATTATGCCACCTTATTCCTCCCCTGGTGTTTATGTTGAAGAAGTTGCTTCTGGTTTAGCTCCTATTGTGGGAGTGGGAACGAGTACTGCTGGATTTATTGGGGTAGATGCAGTTTTTACACCACCAACTGGGGTGAAGCTTTGTACTAACTTTAGTGAGTTTAAAAAGCACTTTGGCGACTTTGTATCCCCTGTTATTAATCCAAAGAAAAGCATTTTAGCTCATGCTGTGTACGGTTTTTTCAAAAATGGAGGAACTCGTTGCTATGTTACTCGGGTAAGAAGTGCTAAGTTTCAAGATGCTTTAGATGAGTTTGAAGCAATTGATGAAATTGCCATTGTGGCAGCACCAGGTTGCGTCGATGAAGCAGAGCAAGAAGCGATAAGAGCTCACTGTGAGAATATGGGCGATCGCTTTGCTATCTTGGATGGTAAAGAAACAGCAGATTTGAGTAGTACCAACCTCGTTAATACTCTCAAACCCTTTAACTCCGACTATGCAGCACTATACTTCCCCTGGATTCAAGTTTACGATCCTGCCAGTAGTGCCAATATTTTAGTTCCTCCCAGTGGTCATATGGCTGGAGTTTACGCTCGTGTAGACAATCAACGGGGAGTTCATAAAGCGCCAGCTAATGAAACTATTTTTGGGGCATTGGATTTACAGTATAACCTCAGTAAAGCCAAACAAGACGGACTCAACCCAGATGGTATTAACTGTATCCGCAAGTTGAATGGTAATATTGTGATTTGGGGAGCGAGAACTATTGGTGGGGATGCTAATGGGGAATTTAAATACCTCAATGTCCGCCGCTATTTTAACTACCTCAAAGAGTCCATTGATGAAGGAACCCAATGGGTAGTGTTTGAACCGAATACCCCGGAACTGTGGGCACAGATTCGGCGCAATATTACTGCTTTTCTGACAACAGAATGGCGGCAAGGAGCTTTATTTGGAACCACACCCCAAGAGGCATTTTTTGTCAAGTGTGATGCTGAGAATAATCCCCCGGAAATTCGGGATCTTGGGCAAGTGGTAACAGAAGTTGGTGTAGCGGTAGTCAAGCCTGCGGAATTTGTTATTTTCCAACTTAGTCAGTGGACTCAGCAGTAGGGGACGCGGGGACGTGGAGACGCGGAGACGCGGTGAGGTGAGGTAAATTGACAATTGCTGATCCTTGTAACAAGTATTACTCATTACTCATTACTCACTACTCATTACTTACTACTCATTACTCAAAAAAAGAAGTTAAGGAGAAAATTAAATCATGCCAACTTATTTATCCCCCGGTGTTTATGTTCAAGAAGTTGCTTCTGGTTTAGCTCCCATCTCAGGAGTGGGAACTAGTACTGCTGGATTTATTGGGGTGTTTGCTGCAGCAGTATCAGAGAAAAAGCTTGTTAAGCTGGGTAAGGTGAAAACAAATGTTCTGGTGGGAACCGGGGGTAACGGAAAGAAGACATTTCCTTTGCCTCCCATTGCTACTCCACTGGTTTTTTCATCCGCTGGTACACTAGAGGCTCCCACTATCAAGTTTGACAGTAGCACTCCAGCAGCTGGAGTGCTACTGTCAAACTTGATA
>JAAHGR010001210.1 GCA_010672425.1 Symploca sp. SIO2E6 | reverse complement strand
TAATTGCTTGAGCGCATTTTTGTATCTATCCAGTGGACCTGGATTTAACTGTACACGCTCACCTACGATATTTTTTGGTCCAGGCTTCAGTTTGTGTAAAGGTGTACCTTCATGAGTAGCAACAACACAGGCACTGTGATAATCCGGAATTTCGATAAAGCTGTTGGTTGGTGACTCTTTTGGGTTGGTAAAAATATGACGATGTTTCTTGTGTATATTATCCATCGTCTGCTTAATAGTCTTGTTTACAGCTTCAAATGCCTTACTGGCTTTACCTTCTTCATACAAAGTCACTCTATTGCTCACAAAGGTATGTAGCTTTGGTACAGATACATCTTCTTCTTTGGCACGTTTGGCAAAACTTATTCTTGCGTATGGTGCTAGATCAGGATCAGCTATGCCATAGAGAAGTGCTACAACATTCTCAATAGCACGACGGGAAGAATCATCTGCTGTAAATGGTACAACTAAACCTTCTGCCGCAATAATAGCAAGCTGTGTGTAGATAGCAAAACTCGGGTTACAGTCAATTAGAAAGAGAGTGTCTCGATCGCCGCTGGCTCTGCGAAGAGCAAAAGTGAGATCTCGTATCCAAGTAAGTACCTGCTTCCAAGCATCAACGGGGATTGGTAGCTGAGAAGTTTGCCGAATTGCTTCAGAGATAATTTCGAGGAGATTATCCCCGCACACAAGCCTCAGATTATCTGGAATCTTTTCGTTAAACTCTTTTGGATCACAGACGAAGGGAGATACATCTGGAATCATCTGAAAGGGTGAGTTTAATCGTGCTTCAAGGTATCCTGCTACAGTGGCCCGTGGATTTTTTTTGATGAGGTCGTTTAATGCCTTTGAACCCTTGAGGTATCCACCTAGTAAAGTTTCTGATACGTTGCCTTGGGGACATAGATCAATTACATAAACATCCGTATCAGGGTAGAGAAAAGCATATTCGGAAGCTGCTACGAAGCACAGGAAACTTTTTCCAACGCCTCCTTTATTGTTCCAAAAGGCATATGAACTCATCGCGTCTGTCCTCGAAAAGGAAGAACTTCATTGAACAGTATTTTATCTGATTTTGCCAATAGAAGTGCTAGATGACAAATTTTGGTAATCGATTGGTTATCGCTTGGGCGGGTTTTGTAGTAGGCACTGGGACTGCCTTGGAGCCTTATTACTCTTGCAGCTGCAACAACTGAGGTACACTCTTCAATATATAACCGCGATCGCTTAGTCCATCAATAATTTTGGGTAAAGCCTGTACTATCTTGTTATCATCCCCTCCACTATCGTGCATCAAAACAATGGCTCCAGGTTCAGCGTTTGCTAGTACTTGTTCAGTTAATTCTTCTACAGATATATTCTGACCCCGCCAGTCTCCAGAATCAATCGACCATAGAACAACTACATCCTTTCGTTTACGGGCATAATCTACTAAGCCATTGTACCGATGACCGTAAGGAGGACGAAACAGATTAGTTCTCACACCAGTGACTTGATAAATCAGCTTAGCAGTACTTTCAATTTCACGAGCAATGATAAACTCCCTCATCCGAAGATGCCAGTGATGCCAGGTATGATTACCTAGGGTATGACCATCA
>JAAHGR010000121.1 GCA_010672425.1 Symploca sp. SIO2E6 | reverse complement strand
ACGCTCCAAACCCAGCAAATACCTCTGCTTGAGCTCGTAATTCTCCTGCTACTTCGTAGTTAGAAGGATTAGCCACTACTGTAGCTAGGTGTTCGAGTCCTTGGCTTACATCTACTTCAAAAATAGACAAAGCCATATTAACCCCCAACTCTGAGGAGCTGGGGATGTAATTATCCGCCTGGGAAAGAGCATCCCCTAGTCCTGCTTCTATCTGGGTAAAAATAGGTTCAGCGATTGCTAAAGCTTGCTCTGAGTCCAACTGACCTGATCTAATCTGCTCCATTAAAGGTAAACGCAGACAGTCATAAGCTTGCAGTAGTTGATGTTCGAGGTCAATATCAATTTCTACAGATTCGTTGTAGAGAGCTTTAAAGATATTTTCCAAACGATGAGCCAGAGTCGAAATCGCATCTAACTCAACACTAGCAGATCCTCCCTTAAGAGAGTGAGCAGCTCGCATTAAATCGTGAATTTGGGCAGTAGTGCGCTCAGATAGGAGTTTGAGTAAACCATCTTCAATTAGCTGTAGTAGCTCAGGAGCTTCTTCTATAAAAAACTGATATGCTTGGTCTCGGATTTCTGGATTAATGGCCATAGTTTGTTACTTGTTACTTGTTATTTGTCATTACACCTAATACCTAATACCTAATACCTAATACCTAATACCTAATACCTAATACCTAACACATAACACCTAATACCTAATAACTAACTAACCTTAAATTGACCTACCTCCTCTTGCAAAGTTTGAGCTACCTGGCGCAGTTCCTCAAAGGAAGAGGAAACAGCATTGGCTTCAGTGGAAGTTTGAGAAGCCATGGCGGCGACATCGGTCATGGTTTGGGTTACTATCTCAGAGACGTGAGATTGCACAACTGTTGACTGGGCGATCTCTTCAACTAATTGATTAATCTGGAAAGAAGCAGCGGTAATTTTGTTGAGGCTTTGGCGAGTTTCATCTACTAGTTTGGTTCCCGTGACCACCTCATCAGTACCAGTTTCCATCGTGGCAATTACATCATTGGTTTCCTCTTGGAGTTCTGCTATTAGCTTTTCGATTTCGATAGTGGCTTGTGCGGATTGTTTAGCTAGCTTGCGTACTTCCTGAGCAATAATTGCAAAACCTTTACCTTCTTGTCCAGCTTGAGCTGCCTCGATAGAGGCATTGAGAGCTAACATGTTGGTTTGTTCAGTAAAATTACTGATTAAGTTGACTACTTTAGAAATTTTTTGGGAAGATTCTCCAAGACGCTTGACTTTTTTAGCTGATTCTGCTACTGTTTCACGTATAGCGATGATTCCATCTACCGTCCGGGTCATATTAGCGTCCCCTTCTGCCACAGTCTGAGCTGCTTGTTGGACTGCTGTTTCTGCTTGATGAGCACTGGCAGCGACGACTTTTACCAATTGAGCCATTTCTTGCACTTGCTCTAGAGCCACTGCTACCCCCTCAGCTTGCCGCAAAGCTTCTGTTGATAGGGATTGGACTACTGGCTCATTAAAGCTCGTGGTTTCGGCTACTTGAGTAGCAGCGGTTTGCACCTGGGTGACAATTTTCCGCAGGTCAGCTATTTTGGCTTTGTAGGAGTCAGCGATCGTAACGATTTCATCTTCTCCTACATTGGCTTGGATAGTGAGATCTCCTTGAATTATTGGTTCTACTCCCACTAATAGCTCCAAAGCACGCTTCTGTAATTCCTCTTTGCTCCGGCGTTGCTCCTGAGCTAGTTTTTCACTAAGTTCTAGTTTTTTCTCTTGCTCAGCTATCCGCTCTCGTAAGAGGGTTTTTACAGAAACTACGAGGTTATTGAAGCTTTGAGCTAGAGTTTGGGTTTCAGTACTGCCACGGGGTTCAACAGTGATCTCTAGATTACCTGTAGATACTTGCTGGGCTTGATAAGATAACTCGTCTAGAGGAGCTGATAGTTGATTGGCTAACTGCATAGTAACCCCAACTGCCACTGCTCCCAAAACTAAGGCAGTCACACCGAAGACAACTAGTAACCTTCTACTATCCCCTTGAATTTCGGTAATATCCATCGCCGCAATTGTCACCCAATCGAGTTGAGGAATGGTGCTAAGGGTGTATTGCTTGCCTTGATAGCGGAAGGAGATACTCAGAAGCTTTTCTGTCTCCTCCTTATTAAGGATGTTTAGTTTCAATTCACCAAGGGAATATTGGCTCCGTAGTTCTTGCAATATTTGTGGAGAATCAGAATTCTCCTCTTGGAGTGCCTCAAACAGAGTTCCTGCTATTTGAGCAATCGCTTCACCTCCAATGATTTTTTTGGTATCGCTAGAACCATCAGCAGTGAGCGTATTGATTACAGTACTGGAACTAGTATCCAAAAACTGTACTTGCTGAGAGCCAACAAGGTTCCCATACTTCAAAAGCTGTCCTAATTGATCAAAAGCAGTAGAAGGTACAACTATCTTGATGACACCAAGAAATTCTCCTGAGTCGGGAGCTATAATTGCTTGGGCGAAGTCAACAGCAAAGGTATTAGCCGATTCATCAATTTTCGGATCGGCAATCCATAAATTATCTCTTTTGGCATTTTGCCACCAGTTTTCATCGTTTTGCACAAAGTCACTAGTAAGACCACTAGAAGCGATCACTAATCCATTGCGCTCAGTTACAAATATCTCCGCTAAACCTTGATTTTTGAGGGTTCTAACCAAATAATTATTGAGACCTTGGTTGACTGCAAGTAGCCTTGTTTTCCCAAAACGTCTTTCTAGTTCCTCAATAGGTAATTTAACTAAACCCTCAATTTCTGCTTTTTGTGCACTGGCACGAGCTGTATCAATAATTAAGGGATTACTAGCCACATCAAGTGGGATTTTTACTACTTCATTTACTAATTGGCTAGCTGCTTCGCTAGCTAGCAAAGATTGTTGCTCCAACTGCTGTTCAAGTTCATTCTCAGACCTTTGTTGAATCATACTGTAACCCAACAAACTGGCAAAACCTAGAGGTAGTAATACTGTCGGGAGAATGGTCATCAACAAGCGGTGACGCAGGGGTGTTGAGGTCTCAAATTTTGGCTTTAGGCTCACTGGCTCAATAATTTCTGTCGCCCGTTCTTCTGGCATTAGCAAGTTCGGCTCTGATAATAAATTCGGAGGCATTTTGTTACTTGTCCTTTGTTATTCCTAGTAATGACCAATAACTAACCACTAATTAACCTTAAACTGACCAACATCCTCTTGTAGTGCTAGAGCGACTTTTCGTAGTTCCTCAAAGGAAGAGGAAACTTGGTCAGCTTCCTGTGAAGTTTTATTGGCAATTATTGCTACATTAGTCATCGTTTTGCTGACTGCTTCTGAGGTGGTTGATTGCACAACTGTTGCCTGGGCAATTGCCTCAACTAAATCACTAATTTCCGCAGAAGCAGCGGTAATTTTATTGAGATTCTGGCGAGTTTCATCCACCAGGCTGCTTCCCATAACTACCTGTTGGGTACTGGCTTCCATGGTGGCAACCACGTCATTGGTTTCTGTCTGAATCTGTTCCACTAGCTTTTCAATTTCGCTAGTAGCTTGTGCCGATTGCTGAGCTAGCGATCGCACTTCATCGGCAACGACAGCAAAACCTCGACCCTCTTCTCCCGCTCGTGCCGCCTCAATGGAAGCATTGAGCGCTAGCAAGTTGGTTTGAGCGGCAAAAGTACTAATCAGGTTGACTACTGTGGAAATCTTTTGGGAAGATTCCCCAAGGCGTTTAACTTTATTGGCAGTTTCTGTGACCGTTTCTTGAATCTGTAAGATGCCATCAACTGTTCGGTTCATGGCAACATCCCCTGCTTCCACTGTCTGAGAAGCTTGGCGTACAGCAGTTTCTGCTTGTTGAGCATTGTTAGCAATGAGCTGCACAGATTGAGCCATTTCTTGGACTTGCTCTAGAGCCTGGGCAATCTCCTCTGCCTGCTGTAAGGCTTCTTGGGATAGCTCTTGCACAGAAACTTCATTGCTGCTGGTGGTTTGGGCTACTTGGGTAGCAGCGGTTTGCACCTGGGTAACAATTTTCCGTAAGCTACCGACTGTGGCATTGTAGGAATCCGCGATCGTACCGATTTCATCCGCTGTCACCTTGGCTCGAATGGTGAGATCCCCTTGACTAACCGGTTCTACTTCCATCAGCAGTTCCAAAGCCCTTTGTTGCAGAGCCTCTTTAAGTTGGCGCTGCTCCTCAGCTAGTTTTTCGTCTAGTTCTCTCTCCTGCTGAGCAGCTAGTGCTTGTTTGCGGAGGAGATCCTTTAGCTGTATAGCCATTTGGTTGATATTAGCTCCGAGAACAGCAAATTCGTCTTCTCCTTGGACTTGCACACGAGTATCGAGTTCTCCTTGACCAATTTTTTCCACCGCCTCCGTGGCTGCTAGGAGTGGACGAGTCGCTCGGTTAGCGATGGTAGTTGCGATTGCACTAACAACCAAAGCTGTCATTACTGTTCCCAAAGCTATGGTTAAAAGTAATTGTCTTTGGGGCGCAAAGGCAGTTTTCAAGTCACTGGCAATTAATACCCCAAAGTCTAGTTCCTGCAAGCCTGCCAAGTTTTCCACAGGCGCGTAGGTTAACAGCTGCAAAGAGCCATCATCCGTATCAATATCTAGTACCGAGTCAACCTGTTTGGCGGCCTTAAGTTGAGCATACTTAGCAAAATGTTCTTCTGCTGATTGATTTACTTTTTCCTCAGAGCCAGAAGCCAGAAAATACTTGTTTGCATTATCAATCACATAGTACTTGTCTCCTTGAGTACCATAGTCTTGGGCTACCTTATCTAAACCCTTTACAGGCAGTTGGAAGCGGATTACGCCGGTAATCTTGTTTGTACCTATCTGTTTAACCGGTGAAGCAATATGCATACTCAAGGTTCCGGTAGTTCTAGAGACTGACGGCGGGTTAATCGTCGGCTGACCCGTTTTCATGATGCGCTGATAGTAGTCCCGAGTGAGGTGATTAGGTACCGGTTTGCCTTTAGCTTGTACAGCAGTATCACCATTGAGGTCGAACAGAGCAACGCTATTATAAACTCCGTAAAGTTTGACATAGCGATCAAGCAAAGCTACTTTTTCCTCAACAGAGGTAGCCTCAGACACCTGAGGGTTAGTGAAAATTGGCAATTGCCCGAGCACCTGAATATCTGCGAATCGGTCACTCATGAAGACATTGATTTCATTGGCAAGTTGAGTAGCACGTTGTTGCTTTTCTTGTTCAATTTGCTCTGTGATGGATTGGTTAGCAAAGTAATAGGCGATGGAACCAATTGCTACTACTGGAGTAATGCCAATAACAATTGCTAAACCTGTGGCTTTGACTCTGACACTGATTCTTTGCCACCAAGGGATTAGTTCTTCTTGAGCCGGAGTTTTTAAGGGTTGTACTTCCTGAGCTATATTCTCTTGCTCAAGGATTTTGGTTGCTGTTGGTGCTGGGGAGGACTGCTGCCAAACAGAGGAGGGAGAAAAAGCATTGTCAGAGGATTGACCCTCAAGTTGAATGTTTTCAAATGTTGAAGTGTCGTTATTGGTCGAGTTTTGGCTAATAGATTGGGAAGGTATCTGAGTCATGTCAGTTAATTGAGAATTGAGTATTGAGAATTGAGTATTGAGAATTGATAATTGAGCAATTCTCAATTTTTCCTAAGCAGCTTAGTTTGATGGCTTAGGCATTGCAGCCATAATTGCTTCACCATCAAGAACCACTAACATTTCACCGTCTGGTTTCAACCAGTAGCCGCTTAGAAATGGCACTAGTTCAGGAGTAACAGTGGATGATGGCGGGGATTGAATTAAATCTGGATTACACAACTCAATATCTTCTACCCGGTTGATAACTAGCCCTAGCATCTTAGTTTTAGCATTGGTAGAAGTTGTTGTGTTGCCACTAGCTTTCAGCACAATTGCTTTATGAGCTGAAACATTGCTCGCCTGTTGATACCAAGGAGTGAGCCCCACTAGATGTCCTAAATCGACTATCCAAAGAATATCTCCTCGCCAGTTGTAGACACCCATTACCCAGGGACTCATATGAGGAATAGGTACAATCTCACTTCTGGAAATAGTCAGTACTTCAGTCAGTTGTTGGAGAGGCAATATTGTTGTTGTATCCGGCTCAAGATAAAACCGCAAAAACTCTTCTTTGGGAAGAGATTTGGGACTAATGGCTGATAAATTATAACTAGATATTTTCATTCCTCATATTTGACAAATGACTAATAACCAATGACCAATAACCAATTATATTTTGATTAGCTGTTTGACAGTACGTACCAGTTCTTCTTGATCAATTGGCTTAGCTAAGTAAGCATCTGCTCCCTGCTTCATACCCCAAAATTTATCCATTTCACCTCCTTTGGTTGAGCAGATAACGATAGGAATATTACTTGTGTTGGTTTGGGCTTTTAGTTCACGACAAAGCTCAAAACCACTGCAACCTGGTAACACAACGTCTAGAATGATGATGTCAGGTTTATGAACCGAAAGTTTAGCTAGAGCTTCTTCTCCAGTTTGAGCAATTAAGACATCAATACCTCCTTGCCGGAGACAACCAGAGAGAACTTGCATATCCGTCAAAGAATCTTCAACAACTAGGGCAGTACCCATGGCATTTACTTCAATAAAAAAACAATAATGAAGAACAATTACAAAGTTACCTTACGCACCCTTGTATCGTTAAGTAACTCTTAGCACCCTTTTTCTGAAAACCCTGACAAATGAAAGCTAATTTTGCATCTCCTGGTTAACAAATCTGAAGAAATCACAACTTCTACAGTAAGCTTTTTAACCTTTTTTAAATGGTCACTGATTTCCGCTGCGCTGCGCTAGTAATGAAAATGAAATTGGTAGCTATCCTGGCCGATTGACTCGTTATATTTGCTGATTTGGTTCGCTATTGGTAACTACAAGCCTCATTGAGCTTTTGGGCAAGCTACCTCATACAAGTAAACACACCGTTGTGAGTTGCTCGATGACCCTATCTAATTTTCTCTTAACTTAGTGCCATTCGGCAAGGGTCATTGATCACATTATCAAAACCATAGATTACATATAACTTATCATATGCTAGATTAATATAATCTAATCTTATGTAAATCAATGAAAATGAATAGGGGAGCGGAGTCCAGGAATAATTATTTTTTTGTAGCTAATTTTACAGAAATCTTGTAATATCAACTGATGTACTCTAAATTACGTGTAATTACGGACATGGCTAAGTATCCTTTTTCATTAAGTTTTGTTAAAAAAGTTACGTATTTTCACTGTATGAATGAATTTCTAATTTACTATATAATTCTTAACGACTGATGCCTTTTATTCCTTCACCCAGCTTGGAGCAACAAGTTTGCCCAACGACTGTTAACCATGTCAATTGTGTTAGTGATCAGCATCACCGCTCTTGTGGGCAATCGCCATCTCTATCTTTTTGAAGGTGTGCTAGCCAAAATCTTCCATTATACAAGATGTATGGGTGACTTGTCTCCCTTGATGCCAATTACTTGAGGATGGTTGCTGTGAGCGCCTCTCCTCAAATTTTGCTCTGCCAAATTTCTCTCAAAAAAGAAAAGCTCATGCCGAAGCGACTCAAATTACGTTCCTTACTTCTATTTTTCTTTGCAGGTATTGTTCTACCAGTCGCATTGTTTGTCGGCTGCCGTTCTAACGACTTATCTACTAATTCTAACTTATCCATTGATTCCAACTCCTCTAGTAACTCTGACATAGCAATGGCAACAGAGATTGCTCAGGGTATCGCCAAGGCTTGTCCAATGACCGAACTTGATGATGAGAAGGCTCAACAGGAATGTGCCCAAAAACTGGCTGACTTTGACTTGCTGCGTAAAGCGATGAGTGAAGAAATCCTCTGGGGTCAACAAAAAGATCCAGACCACTACAATCTCAAAGAACATGAGACCACTATCTTCAATCCCCTAGTCTGGCGTCGCACTTACCTATCTACTTTCATGATTAACGACGAGCCCAAGGTTGAGGAACAGGAGGGTTTCACAATTATCCACCTACCGGTTGTCTTCCGCAAGGAACTGGATATGGGTGCTTTCCCTTACCCCTTCTGGCACTCACCGAAAAAATGGGACGCCTACCAGCAAGCTACTGAAGTGATGTTAGTGATGAAGGAAGGCACGATTAAAGGAGCTCTACGTTCCTATCAGATGGATCAAGAACGCCCCTTAGTGGAACGAGAGTGGGATGGCCAATGGATGTGGACAGAAGAAGATGGTCAGCAGGAACCTCGGGTGACACTGTACACCAACATCTTTTCTGAAGGAAACCCCCATGTCAAGACCCTTGATGCCGCCTATCGAGCCTTTGAGGTAGAAATGCGACCCTACGCTTGCATGGTTTGCCACAGTCCCGACAACTCCAATGAAATGAAGGAACTGCTACTGCTGAACTATCCTAACCAAGCACTCGCCTTACGGCACGAAAATGTAACCCAAATTGAAGATAAGCTGATGCCGCCACCAGCAGGTATTGCTGATGATGATGAGCGACAGAAGTTGATCGAACTGGCAAAAGCTTTTGCTGAAGCTGGTGATGAGGCTCTGGCTTATGAAGGAGAGCAAGTAACAGCAGGCACTTCAACTAATACCCCTGGTGCTTAGGTGATTTCTAGGAAAGAATTTACCTCAAGAACCACACCCCAATCATTTTGTGCATCTATTTAACAGGAGATCGAACATGAAACGAAACACTACTCTGCTACCTGTAAGGGAAGAAGAACTCCGGAGTCAGGAGGAAAAGTCCTCATCCTTTACCTCTAACAGCAGCTCGAACCAGAAGCCAAACATTGATCTTGAGTCCTTAATCGAAAAAGAACTCCGGAGTCAGGAGAAAAATTCCTCCCGTAACAAGACCTCGAACAAGAAACTAAACACTGCTCTACGTCGTTATCATCGACACCTGGCCATTATAGTGTTCCTACCTTTAACTCTGACAGTGATTACAGGTGCTGCCTATCCCATTTTTGATGAGTGGTTGTCCCTGCATCAGGTGTCTAAAGTGCTCCTCGGGATTCACTCTGGCAGGATTTTGGGACTGCAAACTATTTATCCGCTGCTGAATGGATTAGGTATGGTAGGATTACTGGTTACAGGATTGAACATGACAGGCTTACTGCGTAAACGTTCAGCCAAAAAATCAACCAAGCAAAATCTGGTCAAACAATAACCCTATTGCTCAAACTGTTATGGACCGTCGTACATTTATCAACTGGGTTGGTGTGGGTTTTCTTGCCAATTACCTACCAGTAACGCTGGCAGCCTGCTCTTCTAAAAGTTCTACCACTAAAGGTGCTACTAATGACTTTCGGACAGTGGGAACCGTGGCACAATTAGAGCAAGATGGTCAAATTCTCAATGAGCAGTTGCCTCAAACTCCAGTCTTAGTTGTCCAAGACTCGGCCAACTCCAATAAGTTAGTGGCAATTAATCCCATCTGTACTCACCGAGATTGTGCAGTTGAATGGAAGAAACAAAAGAATGTGTTTCTGTGCACCTGTCATGATTCTGAGTTTGACACAACCGGTCAAGTTTTAGGCCCACCAGCGAAGATCCCTCTAATAACTTATAGTGTTAAAACAGAAGGCGATCGCATCTTGGTAGGTAATACCCAACCAGCTTGAATTGCCAGATATTAACTCCTTCCTCTCCCCACTCCTCCAATACTTCTCGCTTAAGAGAGTGTGGGGAGTGGGGGGGATGTGGAAGGTAGGGTTAAATTGTAATAGCTCCTAAAATTGAGTATTTTTTATATAAAGAGGATGAGTATTCAAGTTACTGGTGTCATTGAACATCAAGATATCGGAGCTGGTGCTTGGGCATTAGTCACCGCATCCGGGGAAACCTATGAACTGATGGATGCACCGGACGAGTTACAGCGCCCACAACTAAAAGTGCAAGTAGAAGGACTAATCCGAGATGATATTATGACTATAGCGATGATTGGTCCAGTATTGGAAGTTCAGTCGTTTGAAGTAGTTGAATAAACGGTTGTTGTTTGTTGTTTGTTGTTTGTTGTTTGTTGTTTGTCATTTGTCGTTTGTTGTTTGTTGTTTGTTGTTTGTCGCTTGTCATTACTCATTACTCATTACTTGTTACTTATTCAGCAAACCCTACTTAGTTCCCTATTCCCTATCTGCTGATAAACTTTTGAACAGTCTTTACCAATTCTTCTTGATCAATTGGCTTGACTAGGTAGGCATCTGCTCCCTGTTTTTTGCCCCAAAACTTATCCATTGCAGTTGCTTTAGTAGAGCAAATTACTATGGGAATATTGCTAGTCTCTGCTTGAGCTTTGAGATCGCGACAAATCTCGAAACCACTGCGATCAGGTAGTACGACATCTAAAATAATAACATCCGGTTTAATGCTACTAATTTTAGCTAAGGCCTCTACTGCATTCTGGGCAGTGAAGACATGAAGACCCTCTTGCTTGAGACAACAGCTGAGAATTTCCATTGTCGTTAAGGAATCGTCAACAACTAGGGCAGTATTCACAATATTTACCTTAAAGAATGAAAGTGGTCATTAGTTATTGGTCATTGGTAAAGCTTTGATACCAAATCCCATATTTTCACTTCAGCAAACTCTATTAACAAGTAATATCTGCGTGCTTGTGGATTACGTTTAGTACTGTCTCAGCATCAATGGGCTTACTGATGAAATCTGAAGCTCCAAATAGCCGGGCCCGAACCTGGTCAACAACGCCATCATTGCCGGTTAAGATGATAATTGGGGTATCACGGAAAGAGGGAATTTTGCGTAACTTAGAGCAAATTTCATAACCGTTGGTGTTGGGCATTACTAAATCTAAGAAGATCAGATCCGGCTTCCGAGCTAGGATAGTTGCTAGGGCACGCAAACCATCATTGATCCCAATAAACCGATGCCCTGCTGCTGTGAGCAGCTTTTCCATGGTTTTACAAACCCAAGTATCGTCATCCACACAAGTAATCAGTAACTCCTTGCTAATTGGAGGTTTGGGTGGTGGTTCAGAAGGAGACAGGCAAACTGGGGCTGCTAAGTCAGCAAGAGTAACAAGTTCTACCAAGCCTGTTTGAATATAGGGCAGGAGTGAACGAGTTACTGGCACTATATCCCGCTTCATTTGCTCAGCGAGCTCCCGCAGAGTACGTTGCCCGTTCAGTATACGGATCAGGGTTTGGTACACTTGGGGGGATGTTCGTGCTTGAAGTTGCTCTGGTTGCTTAATTGTAGGAACGCTATTAGGAGAATAGTTACCTAGCTTGGCATTTTGCCAGACTCGCCAAAGATTTTGAGTTTCTGCTATGGCTTTCTGAGAATCAATTAAGATAAGTTGTTGAGATAATGAGTTATCTTGCTTAATTTGATAACTCACATTCTCAGCTTGAGCTACATCAAACAACACCTCAGTAATAATTGCTTGAATCGTTTTCTTAGCTTGTCCCAGAGTGATTTTTTGCTGTTCTACCCACAAACATAAAAGCTCATATTCCCAACAAGTAGTGAAGACGGCGGTATCGAGACTAGATAGCTCCCTTTGCAGATTGGGTGAATAAGGAGGTAGCAGTGGACAGTAAATTGCTAAGTTTCTCGCCCACCTTCTCACTGGAGTATTTCCTCCTGTAGCATAGGCAATGTCACCACGATTGAGATAAAAGATCCATTGTCTGTTTTGTGAATCTTTCAACAATAGTTGCCCGTTAAACCGTATCTGCTGCAATGTTGTGAAAAACTTAGCTCTTTTTGAAGCAGTAAAATTGCCAACAGAGAGAAGAAGAGAATTTGGTTTAGCAGAAAGCATTGTAGTTGTCATCAGTAATGTAGCAATTAATTTAGATTACTCTGCTAGTCCTGAAAAAAATATTTTTCTAAAGTAACACCTATGGCAAGCGAAAATCATCACCTTTTTCAGCAAACCCTAATTAGTAAGTAATCCCTCGATATACTCTATAAGATGTTTTTTTTAGAAATTGTCTGTGAGCCTGAGTTAATTGAGATTTGGACAAATGCTCCAGGTCATTTCTAGCTCCTGTAACTTCCAGTTTAGCTGCTGATTCAGATAAACCGCTCCCAAACTGAGAACTTTCCTTCATCTTGGGTAAACTTGATGTTTCATCTGTTAATGGCACATCTTGACTCTCTGTCCAAACTACCAAAGATGACTGATTATCCTGGATAAAGCAGAACACACCTTCTTGCAGACATTTACGAACAAACTCGATAGCTGCCTGACGTTCCGTAGAGGTAAACTTTGGCCCTCGATTAAAGAGTTTATTGGAGCATTGTATTTGAGAGGCCGTGTTGATATTTGTATGGGAAACACATTGACTATCTAATTGTTCTGGAGTAAGAAAGAGCATGATAATTGATCTAAATAGTCTAATTACTTGTCATTCTCGAATCTAGCGAAGAAACAATTAAGGAACTAGTGTAAACTCATTATAGCAACCCTTGATAAATTGTGACAGGGTTCCCCCTTGCCTTTATCGTTCACAGAGCAAATTGGACTACTATATTTGAAAGTGTTATCTTCCATTAAATTTTATTTGTTCCCAAATGTCAGTATACAAAAGTTAACTAATTAAGTGCTAAAAACTAATGCAAGTTTTGTGCTTATCATATTTTTAACAAATGTCAAGGCATAAAAGTTAACTAGATAAGTCAAATTATGTAAATTTTGTTAAGATATCTAAGTGAATTTGCGTACACATAATTACTTACGTAGTATAGAGTATAAATCTGGATATTTTGGTAGATACATCTCTAGTAATTAAATTGTAGCTAGAGATATTCTTCCTGTGTTTAAAATTAATTAATGGGTGCTGGTTTAATGAAAAATTTCAGCCGTTTAAATTACTCAAGATTAGATGGACAGGAGTTTACCTGTAGAAATCGCAGTTCAGGTGGCAGATGCCGCCTTGTTCAACAATAGTGCCAAGCATCTGAATAATATTGAATTGCTGGTTATCAGAGGTGCTTGGCAAGGTAAGAAGTATAAGGACATGGCAGAAGAGCTGGGCTACAACACTGAGTACCTGAAAAATAACGTTGGTCCGAAACTATGGAAGTTGCTTTCACTATCCCTTGGGGAGAAAGTTAGTAAAAATAACTTGGTAGCAGTTTTAACCCAGTATGCTGTTTCTAGGGTGCAGGAGAAGAAGGAGCTCGGGAGCAAAGTAGCAGGGGAGCAGAGGAAGAATGCCCATCCCTCTATTTTCCCCCCATTAACCATCAAACTACCTCTACCAGAAGTAGAACTAGACTCTCCCAAACAATTGGTTTCTCCGACTTCAGCTTTTTACGTCAAGCGTCCTCTTATAGAAGAACTGTCCTGCCAGAAGCTGGAGCAGCCAGGAGCACTAATGCGTATCAGTGCTCCCCACCAGATGGGTAAAACCTCCCTGATGCTCTGGTGTCTTGCTCATGCTAAGCAGCAAGGCTTAAGGGTTGTAGCACTAAGTTTGCAGCGAGCCGATAGTTCAGTGTTCACTAACTTGGATCAATTCTTAAAGTGGTTTTGTGCTGAAATTACCCGCCAGTTAAGGCTGCCATACCAAGTAGATGACTATTGGAACCAGAATTATGGCAGCAAAAGTAAATGCACTGCTTATTTTGAGGAGTGCTTGCTGTCTGCAACAGATACTCCCTTAGTATTAGCCTTAGATCAAGTTGATGAAGTATTCTCTCATCCCCAGCTTGCTAAGGATTTCTTTAGTCTGTTGCATTCTTGGCATGAAGAAGCTGCTTATGGAACTCCTAGTAGTAAATTTTGGCAAAATCTGCGGTTGCTGCTAGTCCATTCCACAGAAGCTTATCTCCCTTGGGAGACCAATCAACCACCCTTTAACGTGGGTCTGGCGATTGAAGTGCCGCGATTTAATCTTGAACAGGTAAGGGATTTAGCTCAGCGTCATAGATTGTACCTCTCACCGGCAAAGCTAGAGCAACTGATGCAGTTATTGGGGGGTCATCCTTATCTGGTGCGACTAGCACTGTATCATCTCGCCCTGGGGGATGTCACCTGGGAAGAGTTGATGCAAACTGCGGCAACAGACGCCGGGATTTATCGCAACTACCTACAAAGGCATTTAGGAAATCTGCAAAAGTATCCAGAGTTAGCTAAAGCTTACAAACAAGTGGTGCAGGCAACAGTACCAATAGCCTTAGATCAGGTGTTAGGGTTTAAATTGTACAGCATGGGATTGGTGCATTTGCAAGGTAACACAGTTACACCCAGTTGCCAACTCTATCATCAGTATTTTAGCGAGCAACTACTTCGAGGGAAAAACTTCCGGGAACCTAATAGCGCTGCTTACACCCAACGCCTTGAGCAGTTGACTCAAGAGAACCAAGAGTTAAAACGCTTGTGTAATCTAGATGAATTAACCCAACTAGCTAATCGGCGCTGCTTTGACTCACGCCTATTCAAAGAGTGGCGGCGTTTAGGGAGGGAAGGAGCAATATTGTCACTCATTTTGTGTGACATCGACTTTTTCAAAACCTTCAATGATACTCATGGACATCAAGCAGGAGACATTTGTATATCTCAAGTCGCTAGTGCTATCCATCAAGTAGTACACCGTCGATCTGATTTAGTGGCTCGTTATGGAGGTGAAGAATTTGCGGTGCTGCTGCCTAGTACAGATGCCGTAGGTGCTGTCCATGTTGCTGAACAAATCAGACAGAAAGTAAA
>JAAHGR010001209.1 GCA_010672425.1 Symploca sp. SIO2E6 | reverse complement strand
TGTTGTTGAGCTGTTGTCGGATCAGCTTTAGCTAATGCTACTTCTGCTAAGAATCCGTAGGTTCTAGCTTGGCGAAATAAATCTCCCTGAGTTTGATGTAGGGGCAAAGCTTGGTGACAAATCTGCTCCAACTCTTGCCACAGCTGCATTCCTTGGGTAATAGCGTCAGCATTGGGAGTATATAATTTAGGTTTAATATCATGTCTGGCTTTATCATTCCCTTCTACCTTATAACCTTCTTTCTTCCCTTCTACCTTCTGCCTCCGGTTCCCCTCCTTAGAAGGGTTCTGCCTCCGGTCCCCCTCCTTGGAGGGGTTAGGGGTGGGTTCTTTATCCTGTCCCTGTGCTAATCTGTGTAATACTTCTGCTTGGTAGTTGATATACTTACTAACTAAATCCCCACGCTCGGCTTGCTGAAAAAAAGCGATCGCTTGCTGAAAATAATCCTTTGCTCTTTGACAAGCTGCCTGAGATTCTTGCCGTTGCTGCACCGCATAACTGCGCCACCACAAACCTAGGTGTAAGTAAATGAGTCCTTTTTTTACCGGATTGCCGGTTTCCGGGTAGAGATTTAAGCTATTTTCGTAATATTCCCTTGCTTGTGCTTGGTCTTTAGTCCATCTTCCCAAGACAAATGCTAAACTAGCAGCTAACTCTGGTTCTGAGGTGAGATAATCTTGTTGTAATTCCTTACTCGCTAATTCTAATTCCCGACAGCGGGAAGCGGTTAAACCCAAACTAGTCTGATTAGCAGTAAAGAGGAAGGCATCTTCGGAGTTGAGGATACGGTGAAACACCTCATCACTAGTCTGCTGGAGAAAAGTAAGCAACTCTTCCGTAGTAATGGCAAACTCAACAGTAGTCACCCAAGTATAAAAATCCGGCACTAAGTGAATCAATTTACTAACTATGGCATCCGTCACCCAAAATACCAAGGGAAATTGGAATTGGGAATTGGGAATTGGGAATTGGGAATTGGTTATAATTGTGGGATATGTTTTTTATATATAAGCGCACACCTTTTCTATTATAAAATAGATAATAGCAGAAGATAACAGCAAAAGCAATAAAGCGATCGCACTACAAGTCTAGTGTAGAGGTAGATAAATTACCCGTCCTTCCCATTCTAAAATAACTCTATCGTCTGTTTGAGATAAACCCACATCCTGAACTCAAACAAGATCAACAGCTGGATTTCGTCGAAGAATACCTCGAACAATCTGATTATTGAAATTCTCATCAGCAAGAAAACCTAGCATTCTAGCTCAACTCTTGCTGAGATAATCTTGCCAAAAGGCGATTGCGTATTCCCCTAGGATTGAAGCGGCGTTCATTTTCTTGACGAACTTCAGCAGCACGTTGTTGGCGAATTTTCAGATAATTATCAACCTCAGCCTTATTTTGCAGATAGTATCCAATTACCAAATAGGTATCCGAAAGTTGGAGTGAGGGATATTGCTCAACAATCTCCTCTGCTGTAGCACCTTCTAAAAAAGCTGTAGCTACCGTATCAAGTGTGACACGAGTTTTGCCAACACGAGCCACACCATCAACATCGATGGTTAAAGGGACTGGATTGGTGACTACAGTGAGAGACATT
>JAAHGR010001208.1 GCA_010672425.1 Symploca sp. SIO2E6 | reverse complement strand
CTATGTAAGCATATGAGGTACTTTATTATTCATGAGAGCTCACAGATTGAAGTGCGATCGCTAATCTCTTTCGTATGCGATCGCTAATCTCTTTCGTATGCGATCGCTAATCTCTTTCGTATGCGATCGCTAATCCCAAAGTACGCGATCGCTAATCCCAAAGTACGCGATCGCTAATCCCAAAGTACGCGATCGCTAATCCCAAAGTACGCGATCGCTAATCCCAAAGTACGCGATCGCTAATCCCAAAGTACGCGATCACTAATCCCAAAGTACGCGATCGCTAATCCCAAAGTACGCGACGGAGAAAGTTCAGTAAGCACTAAAAGAGCGAGAAAGTATTTTGAACGTTTGTGGATAGCGGATGCTTCAACATTAGAGGCATTGTTTCGCAAGCTCAAAAGTCTAGAAACAGTACCATTGGGTCAATTAGGAGGCAGAATCTGTGCAGTAGTAGATTTAGAAACTCGTTTTCCGGTGGAGACTTGGTTTAAATCTGAGCCTTACGCTCATGAGAGTAACTTTGTACCCAAGCTATTAGAATTGACACCGGATAAAACGCTACTCATAGTAGATAGAGGGTTTTGGAACTTTCGCTTTTTTGAGGAATTAATCAAGGGTAAGTCAGACTTTATTACTAGGCTAAAAGGGAAAGCCAAATATCAACCGCTGCGCACATTGAGTAGGTCTAGTCAACATCATGACCAACTAATTAGGTTGGGAACAGGTTATCAAGGTAATCCCATTCTCAGCTTACGATTAGTAGAAGTAAAACATGATTCAACTTGGTATCGCTACTTAACTTCTGTGCTCGACCCCGAAGTTTTATCTCCCTACATTGTAGCTGATTTATACGCTAGGCGCTGGCGAATTGAGGAAACTTTTCTGACTCTCAAACGCTTATTGGGTTTGAGTTACTTGTGGACTGGTTCTGTCAATGGTATCCAATTACAGTTATGGGCTACTTGGTTATTCTATGTAGTCTTAATAGACCTTGCTGATGAAGTAGCGGCGGAGTTATCAATGCCTTTGGAGAGGATTTCTGTCGAAATGGTCTTTCGTGGACTTTATCATTTTTCTGTTGCCTACGAGCAAGGGAAAGCTACTGACCCTGTTACTTATTTAACAGCACCAGAAAACCAAGATTTAGGGGTTGTCAAAGCTCCTCGTGCTAGGAGAAAAAAACCTCCCCTTGATTTGTCTCCTTTCCCACACTCAGAGGGCTTGACAAATTGCTATGAATGCTTAACTTGTCACCAATGGGGAATAGGGAATGGAAGATCTACCTAATGAATGCGAGAACTGCTATATTATTTCCTTTGCAATACAAAGAACCAATGACCAATGACCAATAACCAATAACCAATAACTCAATCTAGAAAGTGCTGCTGACACAACTGACGGAAATCATCCCCCCGATGCTCAAAACTTTGGTATTGATCAAAACTAGCACAAGCAGGAGAAAGGAGCACAACCTTAGCATCATAAATCTGGGCAAGTTGTGCTGCTCTAGGTACAGCTTGGGCCATAGTTTCGACGATTTCGTAATTTTCGTAGTTAATTTGCTCCAACCGTTGAGCAAAGGTGGAAGCAGCTTCTCA
>JAAHGR010001207.1 GCA_010672425.1 Symploca sp. SIO2E6 | reverse complement strand
TTGGCAGGTTTCGAGGATAATGCCAATCGAAGCAGCAAAATCGCGGAATCGCTGTTCGTCTTCGCTATCAAATGGTACACCTCCAGCCTTGTTCAATAGCTGAGCTACCGCCACGACTTGATTAGTACGGCTAAAAATCGGCATACACAAAAGGTTTTGAGTCCTATAGCCCGGACGTTCATCAACTTCTTGGTTGAATAGAGGGTGATTGTAGGCATCTGGGATATTTAGTTCATCACCGGTTTTAGCAACATGACCAGCTAAACCAACATTGAGGGGAATCCGAATTTCTCTCCCTTTGTTGCCCTCACTTCCTGGCTCTACTCTGGAAGTTGATTCTTTCTGGAAACGGGGAATTTTTGCCCAAAGCTGATCTTTTTCCCCATCTACCAAAAAGATGGTAGTACGATCAGCTTGCAGGATTTGACCAACTTTGAGGGTAAAGGCATCCATCACCTGCTCTAACATGGTTTCGAGGGCTTCATTGTTGATCATCTCAATCGCCCGCAGAAATTGTTGAAATTCAGCGGTAATGAAGTCCAACAAGCAAATGAATTCAGGAACGGATAGTTCTTTGACTCGATTAGTCAAGATACTTGTCCGATTGAGTGTGGTTAACTGAGTCAATGTAGCCAGAATGCTACCGGTGTTGGAAAGTGGCATAGTTAGGTGTTAGGTGTTAGGTATTAGGTGTTAGGTTGTTTCGGGCAAACCGTCCAATTTCTGGGACGAGCTTGACAACAACACCGATTGATACCCTTGTCTGGTATTGCTTCTACTTTCATACAGCAAGCTCTAAATATGGAAATCCAAAGATCAAGGAATCGATGCGACGCACCCAACCCAGAAACTAATACCAAGTTACTTCTCAACCTAACACCTAACACCTAACACCTAACACCTAAGACTATTGGCACACAAAATCCCCGAAGCTGCTACCGCTGGCACTCCAATCCCTGGCATAGTGCTATCACCTACTCGATATAAATCCTTAATAGGCGTGTGAGGTCCAGGAAATAATCCTTTTCCTGCTGCAATAGCTGGACCATAAGTTCCCTGATAACGACGTAAATAATGGGCATGAGTCAAAGGTGTACCAATCAATTCTAAGACTATGCGCTCTCTGATATCGGGAATTACCCGTTCTAAGGCAGTCAACAGGGGTTGCGATCGCAGTTTTTTCTTTTCCTGATACCCCTGATCTCTACACCAGCCTGCATAGGATTCTAAGCTATAAACATGAATTACATGATGCCCCTCAGGAGCGAGATTTCGATCCCATACAGAGGGAATAGAAATCATACAGGTGTTACCGGGTTCGGTAATATCTTTATTAGCATCCTGAACTACTACATGATGTCCCGTCAGCTGTTCTAACCCCTCGGCTCGAATACCCAAATGCAGGTGCATGAAGCTATCAACCACTGGTGTAGCTAAAGCAGATTGGCGGTAAGAAGGCGGCAAGTCTTCCTCCCGCAGTAATTTAGTATAGGTATCCCAAAGGGTAGCATTAGAAATCACCACTGGTGCTTTGATGACTTCTCCATTATGCAACCGAACACCCACAGCTTGACCTCCCGCCACCAAGATTTGTTCCACAA
>JAAHGR010001206.1 GCA_010672425.1 Symploca sp. SIO2E6 | reverse complement strand
GGGCGGGTTTATCTCATTGGCCGGTCTATGTGCTAAATGGCTGGTGAACCCGCCCCTACGGTATCTTGTCCTCAATATGGTTAAGAACGACATTTTTGTCTTAACTTATCACCAACACCTAACACCTAAAACCTATATTAACTTTTAAGCGATCGCGAGGATGAGGGGTAGGCATAACTGCCATTGTTAAATCTTGCTCTGGTAGTAATTCCCACTTATAGTTACGTATCAGCAGTGCCGCGAAAATTTTCATTTCCAACTTAGCAAACTCTCTACCTAAACATTCTCGTAAACCCCCACCAAAGGGAATGTAACCAAAATTTTTCTGTTTATCTTCGGCTCTCTCTGGGGCAAAACGCTCTGGGTCAAACATTTTATGATCAGTATAGATATTAGCATCTTTGTGAGTTTCAGCTATCTGGTATTGCACAGTCCAACCTTGGGGAATTAAATAGCCCTTAAACTCGCAATCTTGAATTACCTTACGAAAACCACCACCTACTGGGGGAATAAGGCGCAAAACTTCCTTGAGAACTTGCTCTAAATAGACCATCTGTTTGAGCTGTTCTATATTCAGAGGTTGGGAGGGATCGAACTGTTCTTGTTCTGCATAAAGACGAGCTAAAACCTCTGGATGCTGAGCTATTAGGAGACAAAAAGAAGCAATCGCAGAGGTTAAAGTCTCGTGACCAGCAAACAATAACAAAAGTACTTGGTCTTTAAGTTCGGCTAAACCGAGGCTATTACCTTCTTCATCCTGAGCTTGTAATAAAATCCCTAGGGCATCATTACCAGGATTCTGCTCTGTTTGCCTTTGACAGACAATCTTTTCAATTTCTTTGAGCATTCCTTTCCTAGCCTGTAATGCCTTACCAAAATTTGTCCAAGGTAGGGCTAGAGGAATGGTGAATAAACCATTACACCAGGTTTCAAATAATTGACCCAGAACTGTCTGAGAACCGGCTTCAACACCGACAAGTAAGGTACTGGCAATATCAAAGGTATAATCTCGGAGTTCCGGATACCAAGTTAAGCTACCCCAACTCTGCCATTTCTCCAGATATCTGGTAGTAATGTGCTCCATTGTGGGTATATAGCTAGCTAGCGCCCTAGGTTGAAAAGCCTGGGAAAGTAATTTGCGACGCTTTTGATGAAAACCACCGGTTTGGACTGCAAGAGAAGCTGGCCCAAGTAAAGTACTAGTACTTTTAGGCCAGGTAGAAACAACATACTGGTTTTCGTTTTGGAATAAGAACTGATTAGCTTCTGCACCTACCATCATTACAGTAGGATTACCAAAGAGCTTGGTTTTGAAAACTGGCCCGTACTTAGCTAACCGCTTTTTAGCAAAATTACCATCCGTTAAAAAGCTAATAGTTTCTCCAATTAAGGGCAAACCAAGTTTGCCAGGGGGTAAAGGCAAAGATTGTAGTTGTTCAGTAGTACTTGTCATGGTTTAGGTGTTAGGTGTTAGGTTTTAGGTGTTAGGTAGTATATTTTGGGTAAAATAATTCAAATTGTAACGTAAAATTTGTGCCATTTGACTGATAACCTAATTTATGGGATTCTGAATCCTTAACTTTTAACTTTGAATATTCACCTTAGCAAACA
>JAAHGR010001205.1 GCA_010672425.1 Symploca sp. SIO2E6 | reverse complement strand
GAATTGGGAATTGGGAATTGGGAATTGGGAATTGGGAATTGGGAATTGGGAATTGGGAATTGGGAATTGGGAATTGGGAATTGGGAATTGGGAATTGGGAATTGGGAATTGGGAATTGGGAATTGAGCAGGCAATAGGAAAAAGTCTACCTAGGGATTCGAGTGCCTAAAACTAGGATAAATGCTTCATTACTTATTACTTATTACTTATTACTCATTACTTATTACTCATTACTCATTACTCATTACTCATTACTCATTCAGCAAACCCTACCTAACACCTAATTCCTTGCTTCTTCGAGCCAACCATCAAACAACTCTTGATTTTCCTCAATCCACTCTTCGGCATGACGGCGGATATCTTTGGGACTATTTTCACCGTCTTTAATGCGTAGGCTTTCTTCGTTCATATCTTCCGCAGGAATGGTCACTAGTTCAAACCAACGCTTGGCAGCTGGATTAGCAGCTAAAAATTCCTTGTTGGCAACAATGCGTTGCCTCTGTCGAGCAAATCCGAGATTTTTGCCATCTACAGATGTATCTTCTTCTGTTGCTTTTAATTGGTCTTCTGGTAAAGAGGTAAAGGGAACTTCTAACCAAACTACATCTTCATCTACCTTTAATACTGTAGCAATCCAGTGAGGATTAAAGGCAATGTAAAGAATGTTTTCTCCTTGCTGGTAGCGAGTAATCGTATCTGCAAGTAGAGCGATGTACTGTCCTTTATCATATTCAACGGTATCTTGCAGTCCGTAAACCTCAAGGTGATGTTCTATCGTAAACTCACAAGCCCAACCGGGTTGACAACCGACTAAATTAGCTTTACCATCACCATCGGAGTCAAATAGTTGAGCAATTTTGGGGTCTTTGAGTTGTTCGATGTTAGTAATCTGATATTCATCAGCCACTTTTTTATTGATTTGGTATCCACTAATTCCCTGGGGATTAAGAACTCCAACTTGCTCTAATTTGGCTTCGCCGCCACTATTGTCAAAGAAGCCTTGATGTGCCCTTTCATAGTTAATCGTGCTGTAATCCAAATCTCCATTAGCTATAGCTAGGTAAATTGCCGGGTAATCAATTTCTTGGGGTTTTGCTACTTGATAACCAAGTGCTTCTAAACCAATATTGACAATCTCGGTTTGGAAATGTTCTTCTGTCCAGTTACTATGGGCAGAACGAGCAGTGACTCCTTTACCGGGTAGTGCTGTTTGATTGCTTTCGCTTGATTCTGTGGTTGATTGGGGTGTTGTTTGGCAAGCACTTATACCCACCAACAAGCTAGCTACCACTACACCTACAGTAAATTGTTTCATCACACCTAACACCTAACACCTAACACCTAACACCTAATTCCTTGCTTGTTCGAGCCAACCATCAAACAACTCTTGATTTTGCTCAACCCACTCTTCGGCATGACGACGGATATCTTTGGCGCTATCTTCACCGTTTTTGATCCGTAGGCTTTCGCTGTTCATATCTTCTGCCGGAATGGTCACTAGTTCAAACCAACGCTTGGCAGCTGGATTAGCAGCTAAAAATTCCTTGTTAACCACAATGCGCTGTCTATCGGTGGGGAATCCGAGATTTTTCCCATCCACAGATGTCTCTTTTTC
>JAAHGR010001204.1 GCA_010672425.1 Symploca sp. SIO2E6 | reverse complement strand
CATGAACAGTTTCTTGTGATTTATCCTCAGCTATTTTGGTTCTGTCCCCTGAAGGATCTACATAGGCATAACCTTGTTCGCGAAACTCGATCTTGAGACTATTGCCGTCAACAGTAATCCCTAAATTGCTCAAGGCTACAGCCTGAGTTTCAGGATTAGAAAACTTTTCAGCCATCTCTGAGATAGTTATTTCCTGGCCATCGGGTGTGATGTAGGGAGTTCCTTCTCTTGCTCGAATTGGGTAGTGCATTACGATGTATACCTTTAGGAGTGAATGAAATTTTGTCTTTGTGCTTAAGCTAGCTACTAGGAACAGTCAAGTTGATACTTGGTGATTGTCCTGTAATCTCTTCGCTCTTTCTGATTTTAACATTTTTACTTTGCTGGGATTATTAGAATATCTTTCTACTGCTCTTAAAGCAGGTTCGTAACCAGTGCCTAGATAGATATCCTCGATTGCTTGTTCTATCGCTTCTCGAACCTTACTGATTGGATCATTTCTCCATCGAGCAATAAGAACATTAATTACCTCTTGTTGCTCCAGTTGTTCTAATCTTAATTTACCTAGGGCTGTAACGATTGCTTCCCTAGCAACTCGATCCCCCTGCTCTAGCTCTTTTAGTTTACTCAAAAGCGGTTGCAAAGCATCGGTATCTGCAAGTTGACTTAGAGAATGAGCGATCGCTGCACAGACATCAGGATCTTTTTCTTCTGTCAATGTGTTGATCAGTACTTCTTTGGCTTCTGGCAAATTATCTTTTCTTTTGCCTAGTATTAATGCAGCTTTGCGCCGCTCCTGTTTGGCAACTTGATTGTCTTTTACAACGGCTTCTAACTCACTAATTGATCTATGATCATCATCTATTGTAAATTCTAACTTCATCAGTTTAAGATATTCCTCAGCCTTATCTTGATCTTCAGCAACTAAATCAGCATGAGTTGCTATGTTCTCTAAAGCTTTTTGGGCAGGGTCACGTACTGAACTAAATACATCGGTTCTAGCAGCTTCATTCAAGTAATCTATCGCCGATACCGCTATTAATATTCCCAGTGACTCTGCTGCCTTGGCACGAACAAAGCTATCTTTATCGTTTATCAGAGCTTTGATTAGTCCAGTAGTCGCAGATTCATCAACTTCCTCATATTTTCCTAGAGATTCTGCAACTGTTGCACGGAGATTAGGATCTATATCATAATTAGCAATAATCTTCAAGAACTCCCCTATTGCTCCGTAGTTTTTTAAGCCTGCTAGTTCTCGCGCACTTTGGATGCGTTGCTCTACGTCAGCATTACTGTTGCCTAAGATGCCAAGCAGAGTTTCCGCAGGCAAGTCTAAAATTATTTTCTCTTTTGAGGCTGATTGACTAACTACATCTAAAGTAAGTTGAAGCTGCTTAGCTTTTTCATCTGAGACTTGCAGCTCAACATCCGTTTCTAGCTGATGATAAATAGATTCTCCTACTTGTTTAGCCTCCTTACGCACTTGACTCATGTAATCATTCCGCATCGCCGAAATTAAAGGTTCAATCGCTTCCTCAATTTCCTGTAAATTAGTATTACTCTCAACCATCTCGCCAATTTCAGAAATAGCTGCTTCCCTTATGTATCGATCATGGCA
>JAAHGR010001203.1 GCA_010672425.1 Symploca sp. SIO2E6 | reverse complement strand
GGGGGGCAGTAAAAGTCCCCCGTGGAACCAAAAGCGTAGCATCCTCTGGCTTCCCCCTTTCAAAGGGGGACGGGAGGGGGATTCTAGGGGGATTTAGGGGGATTTTTCTTACTGTACCTCATAACATCGCAAAGCGCTGTATCTTCGACAACTTCACCGATAAATTGCCCCTTGAGTGCCCACCAATTATGGTCTTCTGCATAAGCGTGGAAAATATACCAGATAAGGCTTTCAAGTATTTTCTGTCATCCTTAGTACAAGAAAATGGTATCGATGGGTTCAAAATCTATTGTACTTTACCCAGGAAATCCAAACATGAACTCATTACTCATTACTCATTACTTCAAAACTACGACTTCACTTATAATATTGTTGCCTATAACAATTAACAGCTTAGCAAGTATATTATGACAGATTCTCAAACTGTAGTGGCATCTGAGACCCGGAAGCAAACATCCTCTGTGGCTGGTTCCGGCTTTTTCCTCCTGCTGAAAACGCTGCAATCATTAACTATAGCAGCCTTGGTTTTTTGTGCGATCGCGACTTTTCTGATTCCTGATGCCTACGATCGTTTCGTCATTTATGACGCCGGATTGTTTGCAGGACTGATTTTTCTGTTCCTCATCAGTAGTCAATTTGCCGATTTGAGAAAGGGAGCCAACTTTAATCTCCAACGGAAAGCAGGACTTTATGCCAACTTACTGCCGCAAAAAGATACCCCTGATGGTTTACCTGATGGATTCGCCGAATCCCGGGAACAAGCCCTAGAATATTCTCAGAATTTGATTCAAGATTACGTGAAGGTTCGTCAAACATCCAGGAACTTTTACTATATTTTCCAACTTTCAACCATTGTTTTGTCCGGTGTTACACCGATTTTAGTCCTAGTGGATAAACAAGTGGATGTACCCTACTTAAAATGGTTACCCGTAATTTGTCCTGCCATCGCTGCAGTAGTTACCAGTGTGGCCACTTCTTTTCCCTTTCAAGAACGTTGGGTTAATGCCAATCGGGTTGTAGAGAAGCTGGAAGCGGAGCAGGAGAAGTTTATCTTAGGAGTAACTCAACCTTACCGCGCTTTTGCACTGGAAGCAAGTGATGAAGACCGGCGCAAAAAATTGAAATTATCCATCGAAAATTTCATTATCGAAGTCAACAAAATTCATCTCCAACAAGTGGAAACAGCTGTTTCCAAGTCTGATAAGGATGAAGTGGCAGAGAGGGAACAGTAAGTAAGGCTTGCTGAATAAGTAACAAGTAACAAGTAACAAGTAACAAGTTTTGAGTGAATCTCGGTGTTAGGTGTTAGATTTGAGTAGCGATCATTGATAATAGTATTGTAACGTGGTATCAGTATTAGGATCTTATTATCATCGCAGCCGAAAACCACGTCACCCTCTGACTAAGAAGGATCAAGAAGATGAACAAATATGTTATCAGTCTGGCAATAAGTACCTTGAGCGGAACGAATACCCTTGCCGCTGATTGGTCAGATCTTGGTATGGAGAGACCTGACCCTGAGGTGTCTAACCTGATTAATTCCCCTACTGCTGAGGTCGTCTTAAATAAAGTTGAGCAGCAATTTGCTACTGTAGACTGCCCAGAATCTGCGCCAATGCTTGA
>JAAHGR010001202.1 GCA_010672425.1 Symploca sp. SIO2E6 | reverse complement strand
CATCAAGCCAGTTGGTAGAATTTACCATAGAGGGAAATGGTCTTGTTAAACTTGGTGACAACTTCTTCTTGAGTGGTTACGGAAAATTTGATGGTGACTACCAAGTGCAAGAGCTACGGAATTCACTCACTGACAATGGGTGGTTGACAGAGGTTAAGGGGAGAAAACTGTATGAGGAGTCACCAGGCTGATTGGGCATCTCTATTTTTGTCTTGGCGAAATTCCGCCAAGCTGAAAATCTGAATTTTCACCTTTCTGCCACTTTACCCAAGCAACCAACAAAGCATCCACTAATTCCGATTTATCCAGGTTGTGCCCAAGATGTTTGAGTTTCAACAGCTGAGTCTCTACTTCTAGATCCGTTTCTTTCTGAATGTAGAAGTTACGACTAATCCAATCTGGGTTGCTACGCTTTCCTGTAGGTGGTCTGCCTCTTTTTTTTTCCGAGGCAGGTAGGTTATCCTGACGTGACCGCACCAACTTATTGAAGAGTTCCGATGAATCATTCATTATATACCTCCCTGCCTACTGCAACATAGTCTCCCCAAGCTACTTTAGCCATTCGATCTTTCACCGCGTAGACTGGTAATCCCTGTAATGAAGCTTTCTCGTAACAGATGAAGCGCCGGATGTCTTTGTCGAATAAAGGCAAGGAAGATAATGCGGATCTAGCGATTTCAGCCATCTTCACTGGCTTGGGATGAATCATAGTTAACAATACACGGAAGCGATCGCTTCCTAGTACTTGGAGCAAGTCTACAGTTTGTAGTAAGGCATCGATGGCTAAGGCGTCGGGGGTGGTAGGCAGGATTAACAGGTTGCAGCCATCAGCCAAGGCTTCTAATTCATCTTTGTTTGGTCTGGCAGCGGTGTCGATGATGATGTGTTCATATTTGGGACTGTACAAAGCTGCCTGCATCAAATCCACAACTTTGAAGGGGAGTTTTCCTCGTTTGTTCCAGCCAGTTGCACTGCGGTTTGGGTCACCATCAACTAATAGTGTTGGTGCTTTTTGAGCAAAATAGCAAGCCAGATGCACGGCAGTGACGGTTTTGCCAACGCCTCCTTTAAACCCTGCAACTGTGATGAGCAATGTCTTTTCCCTCAATCTCTTTTGGTAGTTTAGTATGTATTTTCGGGAATGTCTATTTTCGGAAATACGAAAATACGGAAAGGTATTAGGTGTTAGGTGTTAGGTGTTATATCAAGTTCGGATAAACAGTTATAATTCCCTTCCACCTTGCAACCTCCTTTCTTCCCTCCTGCCTCCTGCCTCCTGCCTCCTGCCTCCTCCTACCTCCTACCTTCTGCCTCCTGCCTCCTGCCTCCTGCCTAATTTATCCCAGCTTAACGATAACAACCTGGGTATAGACCTCACCCAAACCAGAACCAACCTCAGCACCTAAACTCCGATCAATGATCGTGTCATAGATACGATGCTCAATCTGGAAAGTTTTCCCAGCTGTAATCCCAAACGTTGCAAACACCCAGCTATCAGCATTGGTGACAAGTTAAGGCTGTATGGCAGTTGTCAAGGGGCTTTTATAAATTGGGATTTTGGGAAAAAAGACAGTTTATTCGCGAGTCATACTCGCGAATAAACTCCAGACTCCACTCTCCCGGT
>JAAHGR010001201.1 GCA_010672425.1 Symploca sp. SIO2E6 | reverse complement strand
AATTTAATTATCTTTGCTCGTGCCCATAACAAGGGCTACTTGAACTAGGAGCCGGATGAAGTGAAAGTTTCATGTCCGGTTCTGAATGGGAGGGGTAGCAGGCGACTGCTATCTCGACCCCTAATATGATATGGTACTTGTTCCATACCGGGCAACGAGCGATCGCCTTGCTGTTCTATCTCCGTAAAACTGTGTCCAGTAGGCTCAAAAACCTGGTATTCCAACTCCAAAGGCGGTAGGCTTTTACTGCTATACTGCTTTTGGGTCGAATCATAGTAAAATCCCGTCTCCTTAACTGTTTTCAGCTGACTCAATCTACTGTAGTCGCCTGTATGGTAGATATACTTGCTAGCCTTGACCAACACTGGCTCTACCGTGCCCAATTCCTCAGGGAACCGATGAAAGCACAAGGTATGAAAACAGCGCCTCATAGTCCTGACTTCAAAGGTAGCGCGGTACAGAGAAAAGGGATCGGGACGATAAGCCCAGTCTTGGGTTGGGGTATAAGGCGTCAGATTCGTCCCAGCAATGACGGCATCAATATCATATTCCCCGTAATCAAAGACAATCTCAAAATGCCAGTCTCCTTGATGAGCATTCTCAATTGCTTGATGATTATTCAAGATCATCGAGCCTGCGATCGCATCTTTATAGCCATAGCGGATAAATTGAAGGTATTTGTTGGCTGTAACCACTCGATCTTGTTCATACAAGGCATCAGCCGGAACATTTTGGCCGTTTTCCTCCTTATAGAAAAAGAGCTGGTGAGCGCCAGTCGGGTTATACTTTTCTTCAAGTAACCATTCAAAGATCTTATTCGGGGAAGAGGGATCAGCAATGATCCCTTGAGTCCGTTTCCCGAAAATACTAATCATATGGTTAGCATGGGTAATCTTCCAAAAGGAATGACTTCCCGTTGTGCCCTCAGGCACTTGCCAATATTCAATCAGATCAAAACTGCTTTCAGTACGGACATAATACTGTTGGACTGTATAAAAGATTCCGTTGAGAGGAACGATGCGAATTCTCCCTGCAATGGTAACTAAGTCTTCCCCTCCGTAAAGAAACGTATCCTTAGAATTGTAATGGGGAAGTCCTTTAGAAGTCTTCCGAGAAATCTTAGCCAGGGAAGGTGACCATCCCATACCAAAACAGCCGTTACCACCACCAGAACTATAAGAAAGGCTAAGACTAGGGGCAAAGTCCCGGCAAGGACTCGCATAAATAGGCAGCGATAGAGTAGAAGTACCAGTGAAGCCATTAGCCTCAAATTTTTCCCCTATGCCTTCAATGGCACCTCCCCCTTTCGGTAGGTCCAATTTTTGTACAACAATTTTTGAATCTCTTTGTTTGGTGGTCATATCATGTCCGCCTAAACAGTTATCACATCCCTAAACCGCAAGGTTATCGATAGGGCGGGTTTTGTCTTAAATAAACAGTTATCACCGTGCATCGGCGGGAAGCCCATTCCTTCAGGGATGGGAGGGATAGCCGCCCGCCGCTTTGCCTCGCGTTGCTCACCATGCTTTGCCTCGCGTTGCTCACCATGCTTTGCCTCGCGTTGCTCACCATGCTTTGCCTCGCGTTGCTCACCATGCTTTGCCTCGCGTTGCTCACCATGCTTTGC
>JAAHGR010001200.1 GCA_010672425.1 Symploca sp. SIO2E6 | reverse complement strand
CGAATTACATTAGCATTGTCACACCAGAGGATGCGTAATAAGCGAATACCAATATTGTTGAGCTTAGCTAAAATTTTATTGGTCATTTTTTTAGGGAATAGGGAATGGGGAATAGGGAATGGGGAATGGGGAATGGGGAATGGGGAATAGGGAATGGGGAATGGGGAATGGGGAATGGGGAATAGGGAATGGGGAATGGGGAATGGGGAATGGGGAATGGGGAATAGGGAAGAGAATTGTTTCTTTCATTCAATTGGGGGCGCGAAGCGCTCCTCAGGAGCACGCCGTACCTCTACTGCTCATTACTCATTACTCATTACTCATTACTCATTACTTCAAAACTATAATCAATCGACTCAATGAGGCAGACCCTAAGGAGTTAAGAGTTATTTGAAGTACTGATCTAGATGCGCTTCAAACCGAAGAAAATCGTTCTCAACGTCAGGGTTTTTCATCACATCAAAGCAGGTAAAGGTTTCTAGGGGCTGCATACCAAAAAATTTGAAATTCAGGTGCATAGGCCAAAATAAATCATCAACTCCCTTACCTTCAAAGAACCATTGATTGGCATTACCAAATGATTCTTTTGGTGCATTAAATGTTAACGACAGCATGTACTTCGTATTGGTTAAAACACCACCTGTACCATATTGTTTGCTAGGATATTTGCGAGTTCGGCCATCTCCCTGACACAGTTTACCACCCATACCAGCACTATAAACATAGTCCATGTAGCGTTTAAAGCTCCAGGGTACTCCCATCCAATTCACTGGCATTTGCACAATAAGGGCATCGGCCCACTGATGCTTAACTAACTCCTGTTCAACGTCATATTCATCTTGCATAGTAGTGATTTGAACGTTGTAGCCTTTATGAGTCAGGTGAGCTTTGGCTTTTTCTACTAACGCAGCATTCAACTTACCCTCAGAAAAGGGATATTTTTCGTGGGCATTAATGATAAATACATTCTGCATTGAACGGTTCTCCTGTAATATAGCAAAAGGCAGAAAGCAGAGGGCTCCAAGGCAGTCCCCATGAAAAAATTTCACCACCAGAGGATGAAAGTAGACTCTTCCCCTCGGCTTTTTGCTCTTGTTTCCCAAAGTCAATATAGGTAAGCTTGTACTCAACTTCAGCCTCTTCAAGGAAAATGACAGGTTTCCAACCATTCATAGTTGAGGCAGTG
Organism: Symploca sp. SIO2E6; assembly: GCA_010672425.1. Taxonomy (GTDB): domain Bacteria; phylum Cyanobacteriota; class Cyanobacteriia; order Cyanobacteriales; family Coleofasciculaceae; genus Caldora. Next base: position 442 of record JAAHGR010001200.1, on the reverse strand, counting down.
TAGAGATGAATATCGGGAATCGGCATAAAACGAATTCCTAGCTATAAATTTTGACGACTTACTGTTGCCAGATGAGCTGTTGCCTGTTGCCTAGCGCGTAGCGCTATATAACTTAAGATAATCAACCTGGTAACTAGAGTCAACCAGTATACTTTTAGTAACCAGTTTACTTTTAATAATCAGTTAACAGCATGAGTACTTCTCTCAAAATCACAACCCATCATAATGGGCAAAAGCAAGCGGTTGAGCCCTGTTTAGAACCTTGCCCGATTGAACGAGGCATGAGATTCTTGGGCGGTAAATGGAAAGGGTCTATTCTTTGGCATCTTAAAGATGGTCCAGTACGCTTCAATGATTTAGCCCGTTAAATGGCAGGAGCCAGCAAAAAGATGTTAAGTCAACGTTTACAGGAAATGGAGGAGGTGGGTTTGGTGAAGCGGGA
>JAAHGR010000120.1 GCA_010672425.1 Symploca sp. SIO2E6 | reverse complement strand
TCAAAAAAAATACTGTAACTTAATTTCATTCTCATGCTTACCTGTCAATAAGCGCTTATCTTTTTGTAGATCAATGGGATGAAAAGCTTTATTCATCAAGGCTTCAGCCTGCTTGTCACCCCCTGAGATCCGTTGGTCTAGTTCCTTTGCCTGTCTCATTGCACAAGAATGATTTGAGGTACTCGTATTCAGGACTAGAGACTCGTACATGGTCATGGTTAGGGTTAGCCAGTTCCATTGCTAAGTGAGTCTTCCCAGCATTGCGATCGCCAATGTAAATCACTTCCATGTGTGACCTATTTACATTTTGTTACAAAAAAGTTAGCTCAATGAGATACAGCGCTTTGCGCTGTAATGAAGTACACTCTTCCAAAAGTCCCCGTGGAAGTCAAAGCGTAGCATCCTCTGGTTTCCCCCTTATTAAGGGGGACGGAAGGGGGATCCAAAGGGGGACGGAAGGGGGATCCAAAGGGGGACGGAAGGGGGATCCAAAGGGGGACGGGAGGGGGATTCAAGGGTGATGCTAGGGGGATCGAAACTGTACCACATAGCAGAGCAAACTTCTGTATCTAGCTCAGTATAGCTCATTCACAAACAGTTAGCAATGAATGCTTAATGATATTGTTTCACAAACTCCAGAATCTGTTTTTCCTGAAAACCTTTGGCTAATTGTAGCAATTTATGAGCAAAGGGTACAAATTGCTCATCCAATTGTTCGAGTCTCTTGGCTTGCTCAATAATACCTCCAATGTCTCCCATCATCGCTAGTTCGTACAAATTAGCTATTTCTGTAGATGGTGGAACCACCAAAGTGCTTTCCTTCACTTGTCTGCTTTGAGCAGTTTGTCCCTGGAGATTTTCCCTGGTAATCCCAGTTACCTCTATTATCTCTTGGTTACTTACTGCTTGACTATTCTCATAAATCCATTCTATACCTAGATGATACTGTAGAAGTTCAAAAAGTTTTTCCGCTTGTACTGGTTTGGGGATAAAACCGTCACAACCAGCTGCTAAATATTCCTGTTGATTGGACTCAAACACACTGGCTGAAGTGGCAATAATTACCATGTCTTTCAGGGTTTTGATCTGTCGCAACTGCCGAGTAGTTTCTAAACCATCAATTACAGGCATAATCATATCCAGCAAAATCAGGTCAGGTTTGAATTCCACGGCTTGATTGAGGCAGTCTCTACCGTCTTTTACTTCTGCGATTTCAAATCCTAAAGGTAGGAGCATGTTAACTAAAACCGAACGATTTTCCCATTTGTCATCGGCAATGAGTAGTTTACGCTTATCACCCCGAAAACCGATAATGTTGCTTCTGGGAACTGTTCTGATCTCTTGTCCTTGAGAAACTTCTGGTAAATCTACATCTATCCAGAAAATACTCCCTTGGCCTAAACTACTTTCGACTTGCAATTCACTTTCCATTAGCTTGACTAACTTTTGGCTAATTGCTAGTCCTAGTCCCGTACCTTCAAACCGATGGTTAAAATCACCGATTTGATGAAAAGGCAAAAAGATTTCTGCTAATTTTTCTGGTGCGATACCAATGCCAGTGTCTTCTACCTGAAAGCGAATTTTTGGTTGTTGGTTGTTGGTGGGGGTTGTATATCCGACTTTAAAAGTTACCTGGCCAGTGTCAGTAAATTTGATGGCATTACCTAGGAGGTTAATCAGAACTTGTCGCAATCGCTTCTCATCCCCTCTCACATAAAGGGGTAACTGCGAGAGGACTTCGTAATTGAAGACAAGATTTTTTTGTTCAGCACTGAGGCGGATAATTTCAGCAATACCTTCGAGGAAATGAGGTAAGCGAAAATTGCTGAGGTAGAGTTCCATTTTCCCTGCTTCAATTTTGGAAAGGTCAAGGATATCATTGAGCAAGGTTAACAGATGTTCGCCACTTTGTTGAATAATGTTTACTTGCTCTCGTTGTTTGGCACTCAGACTCGACTGGAGTTTCAGGATCTGAGCATATCCCAAAATACCATTCAATGGAGTGCGGAGCTCATGGCTCATGTTGGCTAAAAATTCACTCTTGGCGCGATTCGCTGCTTCTGCTTCCCTTCTAGCTTCTTCTAAGCGGAGGTTTTGTTGTGTCAGTTGCTCAGTTGTCTTGGTTTCCTTCTCCAAAAGCTGGCTCTGAGCGATCGCAATTCCTACTTGATCTGCTAATTGATCTAAGAGTTCCGTTTCAAAGTCTTGCCACTGTCTTGGCTCACGACATTGATGAGCAATTAGTAAACCCCAGAGTTCTTCCCTGGGGAGAATGGGTACTACTAAGTTGGCTCTCACACCAAATTTGCCTAACATTTCCCTGTAACAGGTTTGAACTTGTGAGTTTTGTACGTCAGCTATGGTATGAATTCGTCCTTGGCGGTACTTTTGCAGGTAAGCTTCCCCAAAGCAAGGATCTTTGATATCCTGTCCTTGGATAGCAGGCCAGTTGGGAAGCACTGCCTCGTTGACCACGGTTCCTGAACCATCAGGATATAGCTGGTAGATCACAACCCGGTCAACATCCAGAATACGTCGTACCTCATTAACAGTAGTTTGGAGAATTTTCTCTAATCTTAAAGACCTACGGATCTTCAGGGTAATTTCCGCAAACAATTGCCGACGTCTGGCTTGGCGATGTAATTCAGCTTCTGAGAGTTTGCGTTCAGTGATATCCTCAGCAATACCTGCAATGCCTGTCGATTTACCTGCCTCGTTGAACACAAAGGAACTATGCACCCCCACCCAACGTTCTGAACCATCAGGTTGTACAATCCGATACTCTTCGTCTAAATCTCGCTGTTCTTGGAAACTAGTAGCATAAGCTGCTAGGATGCGATCGCTATCTTCTGGATGAATGGCTTCTAGCCAGGATTCGGGTCGTTGGTACAAACTTTGGGTAGTACGACCCCAAATTTCTTCGTAAGCGGGACTAATATAGAACACTTGGCGAACATCAGGAGTAGTTAAAAAGAAAACCTCGCGGATGTTTTCTGCCAGCTGACGAAATTGTTCCTCCCGTTCCCGCAATGCCTCTTGAGTCCGAGTTCTCTGAGTTACATCCAGAATCATAGAAGCAGTTCCGAGTAAGTTACCCTGAGCATCAATTAGGGGGGAGTTATACCACTCACAAATAATCCCTCTACCATTTTTAGTCTGATTCTCTTTAGTGGTGCGAGTTACTTCCTGGTCCAACCAAAACTCATCCAGAAGTCGAGGCTGAGCTGCGAGCATCTCCTCTGATACAATCAATTGAGCTGTATGACCTAGAGCTTCCACTTTGCTGTAGCCAAACATGGCTTCAGCTGCTGGATTCCAATCAACGATTTCCCCTTTGGTGTTCCATTCAATCACCGCTAGAGGTGTTTGTTGCACTAGTAGAGAAAGCCTTTGCTGGGAAGCTTTGAGTTTTTCTTCCGCTTGCTTGCGCTCAGTAATATCACGACTCTCACAGATCAGTAATACGATTTGACCCTGATCATCCAAAACTGGCTTCAAGGAGAAGTCGATCGTCGAGATTGTCTCACCGGCAGGAATATCCACCTCGAACAGAACCAACTCACCTTTTGCCGCAGCAGCAACTGCCTCCTTGAGTCGTTCTTGAATTTCTGGGTAATTTCTCCCCACCTGAGTCTCCCAAAACGGACGTCCTACAACTTCTGCTGCTTCAACGTTGCCAAATTCCAGCGCTGTTTGGTTAACTTCCAGGACTATACCATCTGGTGAGAGTATACCAATACCGTGGAATGTTCGATCAAAAATAGCACGGAATCGTCGCTCACTTTCCCGTAAAGCCTGCTCAATACGCTTGTGTTGAACTACTTCTTGTAACAGTTGCTGATTAGAAGCTTTGAGGACCGCTGTCCGTTCTTCCACCATCCTACGGAAGCGTTCTTCGTTTTCAGAAAGTGTCTCCTGGGCTTGCTTAGCGAGAGTAATGTCTGTTACTGTACCCTCGTAATAGAGGGGTCTACCATAGCGATTACGTACTAGCCGCAGACTTTCCGCTGTCCAAATCACTGTACCATCAAGGCGTTGCTTCTGGGATTCAAAGCCTGAGACTACCTCTTGTTGAACCAGTAGCTCAGCTAACGTAACACGGTCTTGATGGTTAACGTAAAGTTGATGGGTAACGTCTTGGAGATTGGCAATTAACTCATCTGGGGATTGATAACCATAGATATTGGCTAGGGCTGAATTAGCCCTAATGAAGCGTCCATCAAGGGTAGATTGAAAGATACCTTCAACGGCATTCTCGAATATGCGACGATATTTCTCTTCGCCTAAGCTTAACAAGTTGTTCACGGAAGTGCGTTCTGTTATGGCTGCTGCTAAGATCAGGGCAGTAATTGCTACAACTACAAGCAAAACTTGCAATTGTAGGGTTGTCGAGTTGCTCAGAGGATTAACTGGTAAGGAGCTCAGATTGTCCATGACCAAAACTTCCTCACCCACCGATGAGGTAGCACTCCAATAGCCCCTACCCAGAACAGTTTGCCCAACGGCAATGCAAGATAAGATTAGGCTGCCTAGTGTAACACCCCGTTGACCAAATTGCACAGCAGCCCAAACTATTAGAGAAAAGGACAGGTATTGAAGAATAGTTGCTTGAGAAAGTTCCAACCGGAAGGCAACCCAACTTACTGCCACTAGTAACAGTAACCAAATAGTAAGCAGAAAGCGATTATCTAAGGTGGTATCTTCTAGAGGTACTTCCAGGGAATTAACTGCTAGTTCTAAAGAATCTCCTGTCTCTAATGCTCCCAGTCCCCAATCCCCCATCTGGGGAGCAAACCAAGTCAGCAGCACCGGTGTTACCAACAGCACTCCCATTGCCTGTTGCCACCACCAAGTTACCCCAATTAAGAACCAATCGACCCCATGGAACTGACCCCCCAGGTAGACAGTAGTTAGACCAATAGTTGGACTAATGGAGGTTGACAAAACTACCGCTAAGGCAATGAATCCACCAACATCTCGCAGGCTTGTGAGAGATAGACGAACTTTCATCCTTACTAAAAGTTCTGCTCCCATCACAGCTTGTAAAGTACAGCCAACAGCCATACCCCAGGCAACTGTCCAGGGAAGTCCCACAACTACTAAGGTTCTGAAAAGTTCACCTAGCAAAACTCCCAGGAAGATACCTCTTCCTAGTAACAACACCGCTGCTTGACTAATCCCCGCTAGTACCCATACTGATAAAACCAGTTGATTCCCTCCAGCCATTAAGGTGGTTACTGTGGCTATGCCGACGTAAACCACGCTAAAGGCTACTACTAGGGCTAAATATCGCCAAAACTGGTTTTGGCTCAGGTTCATAGGGAGATATTTATCAGGGGAGTCTGGGGAAGAGTTTTATTTTCTTCCTAGAAAGACTTGACTAAAGCTCTACCTATAAGTTAACATACTTAAGCTAAATGTTAGGAATATCGTAGACAGCAAACCCTAACATTTACTTATAGGATGCAGCTCACGTTCAGTAGGAATCAGATCGATAACTACGCGATGATTGAGAGCACTAGCGATTTTTTGCAGCAGAGAAAGGGAATGTCCCTCGTAATCAGCATCTTCAAGTCGTGCGATTACAGGCTGTTTCGTACCAACCAATTCAGCAAGCTGTTTCTGGGTTAAACCTGAAGAAGTTCTGGCTTGGTAAATTAGCTGTGCGACAAGAGCATTGATGGATGCTTGAGATACCATTGCTTCTAGTTTAGAGTCAGTGCGAGTCATCTTATCAATTATTTTTAGTGCGTCATTTGTCTGTGGCATCCTCTTGATTATTTGCGTGAGCGATTGACTCGGATGAGTTTACCTCATTACTTCCTCATTTTCTCGGATAGCCATTTCAATTTCCTCTGGATAGGCATCAGCATAAACCCAGGTATTGACTAAATCAGCGGCAGATAAACTCGGAAATGATTCTAAAATTTGTGCATCGCTCATACCCAAATGGCGATCGTTAACCAACGACCAAACAGGAATTCTGGTGTTACCGACACAGGCATCTCCACCACACACGCCGGGGGTTTTGTGAATTCCTACAAAATCACTGCCAGTGGCTTGAAGCAAAAACTGGATAGCTTGAGCTTTTTGAGCTGGAGTTAAGGTTGAAAGTTGGGCTTTTAGCTTCTGGATAGTCATTTGGGTTATTACTGCAAAAACTGATATTGGCCATTTTAGCTATTGGATGGGCACAGCTAAAATGGCGCGTTGTTAACAGAGTTACACCCAAGCAGGACACTATTACACTAAAATCAGATGGATATGTCTTGATACCATAGGATTTACTAAAAGTGACTTCTGCTGCATCTTCTTCGACATCGACGACAACCGTTGAACTATCTCCCAGCTACACCATACCGTTGGTGTTGATTTTTGCAGCGCCGTTGGTGCTACTCCTACAGCCGTTGGTTGGTTTAGCCTTCAGTCTGACAGTCAGCTTGGTAATCGCACTTTTTGGTTTATTCCTTTTTTTCCAAGCCTTAACCATCCGTCTACAATTTACGGCAACAGCCCTGGATATCTATCGCTCCGAGGAGATGATCCGGCGTTTTCCTTATCGAGACTGGCAAAACTGGCGAATTTTTTGGACACCAGTACCCATCCTATTTTATTTCAAAGAAGTCAAAAGCATTCACTTCCTACCAGTGCTGTTTGATCCGAAGATGCTCGAAACTTGCCTGGAACAGCGGTGTCCCAGAAATTAAGAGAGGTGTGGGGAGTGTGGGAGGTGTGGGAGGTGTGGGGAGTAAGATAAGTAGAATTGGCATAATTTATTTCTTGGAGTGCCCTAAGTGGGATCATCTTCCATTCCCAATTCCCAACTCCCAACTCCCAATTCCCAATTCCCAATTCCCAATTCCCAATTCCCAATTCCCAATTCCCAATTCCCAATTTTTACAGTATGAATTCAGACGAACTACCAAAGGATAAACAAAAGCAACAAGCCTCTGATGCTGTTGAATCAACAGATAAGCAAGGATTGAATTTGGGGTCTCCAAGGGAAAGGGTTGAATTAGGTAAACCTCTGGAACTAGGAGAACTTTTGAAATTAGACCAATCCTTAGATGAGCGCCAGGAAGTTACTGATTTAGCTCAAACCGTGGCTGAACTTGAGGGTAAAGAAAGGGATTTGAGAAAGAAAATTGCAGCTTTACAAGAAACCCACGATCAGCTACTCTCTGAACAGCTATCTCAAACTCAAGCGGCAGTAGGAAAGTTGGTGCAAGAGGGTTTGAGTGAGCTAGAGCAACGTAAGCAAGCCCTGCAAATTTCCGTTGATAAACTGGAACGTCGCCGAGAACGTATCCAGGCAGAAATGCGCACCAATTTTGCTGGTGTTTCCCAAGAACTAGCGATCCGAGTGCAGGGTTTTAAGGATTATCTAGTGGGTAGTTTGGAAGACTTAGCTGTTGCGGCAGAGCAACTAGAACTCTCACCGACTTCCTATCCAGCAGAACAACCGAAACAAGCTAAGGTTAATACTCAAGCAACAGATAACAGTCCTAAAAACACATTTGCTGAACAAACCTTCCAAGACCAAACTAGGCAAATTCGTAATATCCTGGATCAATACCGAACACGACCAGATTACTATGGACCACCTTGGCAATTGCGTCGTACCTTTGAGCCGATTCATGCTGAGCGAGTTTCTAATTGGTTTTTCTCCCAAGGGGGTCGTGGTGCCCTAAAAACTATAGGCAGCCGCCTACAAAACATTTTAATTGGCTCAGCCATTATCTCAGTATTGCGCAGTATTTATGGCGATCGCTTGCGTCCTCTCATCCTTGCCAACACACCAGAACGACTCGGAGAATGGCGTCGGGGATTGCAGGATTGTTTAGGGGTCTCCCGCAGTGACTTTGGTCCAGAAAGAGGTATAGTCTTGTTTGAAGAACCACCAGCCCTCGTTCAAAAAGCTGACCGCTTGATTAACCAAAAACAACTACCTCTAATTATTGTTGATGAAACGGAAGACCAGATTAGTCTATCAATGCTGCAATTTCCCCTATGGTTGGCTTTTGCCGCTGATCCTGAGCAGTTGTATAACTACTAGTATTGAGATTTTAGATTTTGGATTTTAGATTTTAGATTTACTCTCTTTTTGACTTTATGTTGCTTGAGTTGACTTTAGGTGGATTATTGTTATTGGTAGCCTATTTATTAGGCTCCCTCCCGACTGGTTATCTTGCAGGAGTGTGGCTCAAGGGAATTGATATTCGTGAGCATGGCTCCGGTTCCACGGGTGCGACTAATGTGTTGAGAACTTTGGGTAAAACACCAGCCTTGGTAGTTTTCCTGGTTGATGTGGCTAAAGGAGGCGCAGCGATCGCTTTGGTTGATGGCTTCTATACTCTAGTAGAAACATCAGTGATTCCCATAACCTGGAAGCCTTGGTTAGTGGCTTTAGCCGCATTTGCCGCAATACTGGGACACAGTAAATCAATTTGGCTCAACTTTACTGGCGGCAAATCGGTAGCGACTAGTTTGGGTGTCTTACTTGCTATGTCCTGGCAAGTGGCTCTAGGAACTTTTGGAATATTTGCTCTGATGCTGGCAATCTCACGTATTGTTTCCCTTAGTTCCCTAAGTGGCGCGATCGCGGTTTCTGCATTGATGATTCTCTTAGAACAACCATTACCCTACCAAATATTTGCTGTTGTTGCTGGCTTATACGTCGTTTTACGCCATACTGGTAATATTAAACGCATACTTGCTGGTACTGAGCCTAAGGTAGGACAACCACTGCCATCAACTGAAACTTTTAATGATGGCAATCAATCCTTATTGTAACGTAAGTTGCTAGTTACAAGTATTAAGTGTTGAGATCCCCCCTAACCCCCCTTAATAAGGGGGGGACCGGATTTAAAGTCCCCCGTGGAAGTCCAAGCGTAGCATCCTCTGGCGAACCGTGGAACTAAGAGCGTTCGCGAAGCGTTCTCAAGAAAGGAGTAGCATCCTCTGGCGAACCGTGGAAGTCAAAGCGTAGCATCCTCTGGCGAACCGTGGAAGTCAAAGCGTAGCATCCTCTGGCTTCCCCCTTATTAAGGGGGACGGGAGGGGGATCCCATCGGGGGACGGGAGGGGGATTCAAAGGGGGACGGGAGGGGCATCAAAGGGGTACGGGAGGGGGATCTAAGAACAACTAGCAACTTGAGTTTGTAGATGAATCAAAGCAATTGCTGAGCAAGGTACAGAAGGAACAAGGGATCAATGGGAAGAATCTTTATTTCAGCAGGTCACGGTGGTATAGAAGAAGAGGGTCGTGATCCAGGAACGATGGCCGGTGGTACAACGGAAGCTCAAGAGATGATTTTGCTGCGGGATCAGATCGTGCCAGAATTGCGATCGCGGGGATTTGAGGTGCTTTCTGTACCCGATGACCTGAGTCTGAGGCAATCCCACCAGTGGATTAATAACCGTGCGCTTACCGACGATGTGGCCTTAGAAATCCACTCTAGTGGTTTTTTCAATCCCGATGTGAGGGGAGCCATTGTTTTTTACATTGCCAATAATAGCGATCGCAAAAATCAGGCGGAACTGATGCTCTTGGCTTTAGTACGACGCCTTCCCTCCTTACCTAGCCGAGGAGCCAAGCCAGATACGGAGACAGGAACTGGCAGCATCTCCTTCTGCCGTAATATTATCGTCCCCTCCTTACTAATGGAAGTTGGGTTCCTCACCAATCCAGATGACCGGTTTCTCATCCAAAATCGACGCCGAGAGATGGCTTTAGGTATTGCTGATGGCTTAGCCGCTTGGAGTCGTACTGTCTCCGGTACTGAATCTGATGATTCAGAGGTCACTTATGAGACAATTAATATTAGCGTTAATGGTCAGATTTATGAAGAAGAAGGCATTCTAGTTAATAGTAATGCCTACATTCCCAATGACTTGTCAGACCGACTAGGAGTCGATTTAACTGCTACTCCTGATCTTCGCCGCATCCAATATCGGGGAGTAGTCTATGTCAAAGCGATCGAACTGCGAGATTACAACATCTCTGTAGGCTGGGATAACCCTAGCCGCACCGTAATTATCCGCTCCATTTTGCAAATTTGCCCTGGTTTAATTGACCAAATTATGGGACATGGCAATACTTCGGAAGTACAGCTGATGATGTTCCTCAAAAATAATAACGATAATGCCTTAAATGAGTTTCCCCAATTACCCCGGCTTTACCGAGAAGAGGGACAGATTGAAGGAGTAAACTATGACATCGCTTTTTGTCAAGCCTGTGTAGAAACTAGTTTCCTGCGTTTTGGGGGAGAACTCAAACCTAGTCTGAATAATTTTGGTGGTTTAGGTGCGGTAACTGGTACGGAACCAGCATCATTTCCCAGCGCCAGAATCGGAGTTCGCGCCCATATCCAACAGTTAAAAGCCTATGCTAGTCTAGAACCTTTAGTACAAGAAGTCGTTAGTCCCCGATTTCGTTTTGTCACTCGCGGTGTTGCACCTTTAGTGGGTCAGCTAAGTGGACGCTGGTCAACAGATTTGCAGTATGGCGCTCGGATTCAGGCAGTGGTCAGAAGTCTATATGAGTCGGCTAATTTGCTTTAAGGGAATGGGGAATGGGGAATTGGGAATTGGGAATTGGGAATTGGGAATTGGGAATGGAGAATGAAGAATGAATAATATCAATTCCGGTTGTATCGGAATGATTAATAATTTGGCTTTTTGGTTAGAAAACATAGACGCTGGCGGGCGCAAGCATTGCGCCCCTACGTCATGAATATTATACCAATATAGCCGGAATTGATATAACTAACTCATTATATCAAGGAAAGGATAAACAGTTATGATTCCCTTCTAGCTTGCAACCTTCTTTCTTCCCTTCTTCCCTTCTGACTCCTGAAGATATCCCTAATCCGTAAGGTTATCGATAGGGCGGGTTTTGTCTAACAGTTATCGTCGAATGCATTAAGATATCCCTAAACCCGACTCTACGAGGATATGGAATTTTTTGCTAATTTTTAATTTTTAATTCTCTGGTTCGGTGTAACCTTGTATATTTTCAAGATTAAATTGCTTTAGTAGGGTTGTGGCTTCCCCAGTCAAACTTTCAGAACCTTTGACCACAATCAGATATTTGCCAGCATTGAGGCGATTGCGGTAAGACAAGGCATCTCCACTACCAGTGCTTAAACCAACTCCACCACCAACGAAAAAACTCCCCATTGCTCCAGCGATCGCACCAAATAAACCGCCGATAATGTGGTTCCCGATCGCACCGGTTCCTGGGAAAATTACGATCCCGGTTTGCAAGTTAAAGACATAACCTCCTGCAAAGCCGAAGGGAATCAACAAGAATGCCAGTTGATAAATTTGCTTCTTGGCTTTGGCGCCAGGGTCAATTAAACCAAATTCATCAGCAGTTTGGTAGCCTCTACCCAGAATAGTTACCTTATCCATCGGTAAGCCTGCTTTTTCTAGTCCAGTGTAGGCGGCTTCCGCCTCAATACGGTTGGGCAATATGGCAATCAGATAGTTCATTGATTCAGAATTGTGGATTGGACACAAGACTCACTTTACCGTTATTCTTCATGATCCTGAGAAACCTAAAAATTTTCGAGACAACTGAGACAGTAGTGACCCTTTGCCGTTAATATAGCCTACTGAAGTAAAAACTAACTGTTTTTTCAACTCTATTCCCACTGCATTCAGCAGTTGACTGCCATTGGTCGTCTGTCGCTTGCAGCGCTCCTTGTCTGGAAATCCCTTTCTGGTAAAGGGTAGCGTAATTGGGACAAGCTCATTTAAACCCCATTAGGTAATGTCTAAGGTTCTCGTCTCTGACTCAATTAATCAAGCTGGAATTGATATCCTCTCCCAAGTTGCTCAGGTTGACATTAAAACCAATCTCAAGCCTGAGGAACTAGCTGGGATTATCCCAGAATATGATGCCTTGATGATTCGCTCTGGGACCCGCGTTACCCAAGAGATTATTGAGGCTGGCAAACAACTGAAAATCATTGGACGTGCTGGTGTTGGTGTCGATAACGTTGATGTGGCAGCAGCTACCCGCCACGGAATTGTTGTAGTTAACTCTCCAGAAGGGAATACTATTGCCGCCGCCGAACACGCTTTGGCGATGATGCTGTCCCTTTCTCGTCATATTCCCCATGCTAATGAGTCAGTTAAAAACAATAAGTGGGACCGCAAGCGCTTCATCGGTACAGAAGTTTATAAGAAGACTTTGGGTGTTGTTGGCTTGGGTAAAATTGGCTCCCATGTGGCTACCGCAGCCCAAGCAATGGGTATGAAGTTACTTGCTTATGACCCCTTTATTTCCATCGAACGGGCTGAGCAGTTAGGCTGTCGCTTAGTAGAAATGGATATCCTATTGCAGGAATCTGATTATATTACTCTGCATATTCCCAAAACTGCTCAAACGGCTCATCTAATTAATGCTGAAGCCTTTGCTAAAATGAAGCCAGGGGCTCGCCTGATCAATTGTGCCAGAGGCGGTATTATTGATGAAGAGGCACTGGCTGAGGCTTTGAAGGAAGGTAAAATTGCTGGTGCAGCCTTGGATGTCTTTGAATCAGAACCCCTAGGAGAATCCTCGTTGCGGTCGCTTGGAAAAGAAGTGATCCTGACTCCCCACCTAGGAGCCTCTACTGAAGAAGCTCAAGTTAATGTAGCGGTTGATGTGGCTGAGCAAATTCGTGATGTGCTTTTGGGTTTACCGGCTCGTTCAGCAGTCAATATTCCTGGACTTTCCCCCAATGTCCTGGAAACCCTCAAACCCTATATGCAGTTGGCAGAAACCCTGGGTAATTTAGTCAGTCAACTGGCAGGAGGCCGCATTGAAGTGTTAAATGTGCGGTTACAGGGAGAGTTGGCGAATAATAATAGTCAGCCTTTAGTTGTCGCTTCCCTCAAAGGCTTACTTTCCCAAGCCCTGCGGGAACGGGTAAATTACGTCAATGCCTCCATTGAAGCCAAAGAACGAGGAATTCGTGTTATTGAAACTCGGGATGCTTCTGTTCAAGACTATTCAGGAGGTTCACTACAGTTATCAGCCACGGGTTCACTGGGTGAACATTCTGTAACTGGTGCTTTGCTCAGTGATGGGGAAATCCACATTACGAGCATTGATGAATTCCCGATTAATGTTCCTCCGAGTAATCACATGCTCTTTACCCTACACCGGGATATGCCCGGAATTATCGGCAAAATCGGCTCTCTGCTAGGCAGTTTTAATGTCAATATCGCCAGTATGCAGGTTGGTCGTAAAATCGTCCGGGGTGATGCCGTCATGGTACTGAGTATTGATGACCCCCTGCCAGAGGGAATTTTGGACGAGATTATGAAAGTTGCTGGAATTCGGGATGCTTATACGGTAACTTTGTAGAGGGAAGTAACTGCTCTTTGAGTCGGTAGTCAGGAGAAATTCTGAATTGCTCAATTATGGATTCCGAAGTCAGCAATTCTGAGATTATGGCAAACAGCTGGTGGGAAATTAAAATTCTCTGTGACCCTGCCTTAGAGGATTTAATCTTCTGGCGACTGGAAAAATTTGGTTGTCGTGGCATGTCCAGCGAGGTCAAGGGAAATTCCCACCTGTTGTGTAGTTACTTACCTCAGATACAAGCGCAACTCTTAGATTTGGCAGCCCTTTCCCTGTGGCTGCGTCAGGATGCTCTTACCCTGGGACAAACCATACCAATAGTACATTGGCGTTTAATCGATGAAGAAGATTGGGCAAGTAGCTGGAAACAGCACTGGCAACCCCAAGACATTGGCGATCGCTTGTTGATTTATCCTGCCTGGTTATCGGAGCCAGAATCCTCGGAACGGCTACTCTTACGCCTTGATCCGGGAGCTGCCTTTGGTACAGGGACTCACTCGACTACTCAATTATGCCTAGAAGCATTGGAAATGCGGTTAGGGGATGGTAGTCAGGGTGTGGTAGCTGATATTGGTTGTGGCTCTGGTATTCTTTCTATTGGAGCCGTATTGCTGGGGGCGAACAAGGTCTATGCAGTAGATAAAGACCCCTTAGCTGTGCGTTCTGCCCGCAGTAACCGTGATTTGAATCACATCAATGCCCAGCAAATGGTAGTAGAGAGAGGTAGTATTGGGCAGTTGCAGAAACTAACCCACCATCAAGCAGTAGATGGAATTCTCTGCAATATCCTAGCAGAAGTCATTATCGAGTTAATTCCAGGGATGAGTGCGATCGCAGGTCCTAAAACTTGGGGTATCCTTAGTGGCATTTTGTTAGATCAGGCTAAACCCATTGCCGATATCCTGGAACAATATAACTGGGTGGTGGCAGCTCTTTGGAAACGTCAAGAATGGTGTTGTTTTAATATTAGAAGGTCTTAGTTAGTAGAGCGTCAATCCAGAAACCGGGTTTCTTGGAGAGATGATGTATGTGAATTGTGATTATTGCTAGAAACCCGGTTTCTCAAACTTTAGGGGCGTATGATGTCTGAAAACTGGCAAGATTGGGTGACGGTGTTTGGTTATTTGTTCTTCCTGGGGTTTATCGTGTGGCAAGTCTTGGGCACCAAGAGGAAGTAAAAGATCGCAGGATATTGGTGAAGCGATCGCTTCACCAATCTTTACCAAAATGACACCCAAGGGAGCAAAATGCTCCCACTACAAGAATAATAAAATTAAGTGCTCGCACGATAAATCTGTTATTGGTTGCAATTTTTCTGTTTTTTTGCTATTATTTGAATAATGGAATAGATGTGCGCCTATAAAATATAGAGTTTGCTGTATAAGAATAAAGCGTAATTGTATGCGATTGCCTTCGGCACCAGCGAAGCTGATCGCCAATTCGGAAAACCGGTTTCTTAGACTGCGTTGCTCTTGAGATCAATCTTTCAAACCTTGTTCAGCAAATTGCTTTAAGGCAGATAGGGTTTGAGGTAATGCTTGCTTCAATTGATTGCCAATGAGAAGATAAAAGAATAACTTGAACAGTCCAGAAAAAA
>JAAHGR010000012.1 GCA_010672425.1 Symploca sp. SIO2E6 | reverse complement strand
CCTTGGGTGTGATGGCTGGTTCTCAGGGAACTATGAATAACTTTACCTTTGGGAATGAGCGTTATCAATATTATGAAACTATCTGCGGCGGTTCTGGGGCAGGAGCTAACTTTCATGGCACTGATGCGGTGCATACCCACATGACTAACTCCCGCTTGACGGATCCAGAAGTTTTAGAAACCCGTTATCCTGTACAAGTAGAAAGCTTTACTCTTCGTCCTGATAGCGGGGGCAAAGGAAGATATGTCGGTGGTGATGGGGTCATTCGCCGCATCCGATTCTTAGAAACTATGACTGCAAATATTCTCTCTAGTCATCGCTTGGTTCCTCCCTTTGGATTAAATGGTGGAGAGGCTGGATTAGTAGGATGTAACTGGATACAACGTTGCAGTGGCACTGAAGAAAATTTAGATAGTACCGCAACTGTAGAGATGCAACCTGGGGATGTTTTTGTCATTGAAACTCCTGGGGGAGGGGGATTTGGTAAGGTTTCCTAAAACTTTTAAGAAAAAAGGGAATTGGGAATTGGGAATTGGGAATTGGGAATTGGGAATTGGGAATTGGGTATTGGGAATAGTACTTATAAAGAATCAAATCAATAGAGCAATGTTAAAAGTTTTTGCTGACAGGGGTGGTACATTTACCGATATTGTCGCTGTTACGAACAATCAGGCAATTATAGACAGATTAGCTCAACATCCCGAACGTTTTTTAATCGTTACCTTGCCTAACCAGCAATGGGTTATTGTCTATAAATTGCTTTCAGAAAATCCCGAACAGTATCAAGATGCGGCGATTCAAGGCATTCGGGATATCTTGACTCTTGCAGATCACGAACCTATGCCTACAGAAATCCTAGAAGCCGTCAAAATGGGCACAACTGTCGCAACCAATGCCCTGTTAGAGAGAAAAGGCGATCGCGTGGTTTTGCTAATCACCAAAGGTTTCCAAGATGCCCTGAGGATTGGCTACCAAAATCGTCCTGAGATCTTCGCTCGTCAAATTGTTTTACCAACCCTGCTTTATGAGCAGGTAATTGAAGTAGAAGGACGGTATGATGCTCAGGGTAAGGAGCTAACGCCGATGAATCTTGCCCAACTCAGAAGTGACTTACAAGCTGCTTATCATCACGGTATTCGTAGTTGTGCCATTGTTTTCCTCCATAGCTATCGCTACCCTAACCACGAACAACAAGCAGCTAAAATTGCTCAAGAAATTGGATTTACCCAAATCTCTGTATCTCATCAAGTAAGTCCTTTAATAAAATTAGTTAGTCGCGGAGACACGACGGTGGTTGATGCCTATTTAACTCCGATTTTGCGCCGCTATGTCAATCAAGTGGCTAGTCAGTTACCCGGAGTCCCCATCATGTTTATGAAATCTGATGGAGGACTAGTTGCCGCTGAAAAATTTCAAGGTAAAGATAGTATTTTGAGTGGTCCGGCTGGGGGTATTGTGGGGGCAGTACAAACCAGTAAAAGAGCCGGTTTTGAGTCGGTTATTACCTTTGATATGGGAGGTACAAGTACAGATGTTGCCCACTTTAAAGGAGAGTACGAGCGGCAACTAGATTCAGAAATCGCCGGGGCACGAATGCGAGTTCCTGTACTAGCAATTAATACCATAGCTGCTGGTGGTGGTTCCCTGCTCTTTTTTGATGGTTCTAGTTATCGGGTAGGACCGGAATCGGCGGGCTCTAATCCTGGACCTGCTTGTTACCGACGGGGTGGTCCTTTGGCAGTTACTGATGCCAATGTGATGTTAGGTAAGATTTATCCTCAGTACTTTCCTGCGGTTTTTGGAGTTGCTGGTAATTTACCTTTAGATAAGGATATTGTAGTGCAGAAGTTTACCCAATTAGCTCAAGAGATTGCCACAACTACAGGAGATACTCGTACACCGGAACAAGTAGCAGCGGGATTTATTGCGATCGCAGTAGAGAATATGGCCAATGCGATTAAAAAGATTAGTTTACAAAGGGGGTACGATGTCACTCAATATGTTCTTTGTTGTTTTGGTGGAGCCGGTGGGCAAGTTGCCTGTTTAATTGCTGATACTTTGGGGATGAAAACCATCTTCCTTCACCCTTATGCTGGTGTCCTCTCTGCTTATGGCATGGGATTAGCGGATATTCGGGCAATTAGAGAAGGAGGAGTAGAAAAGTCTCTGACACCAGAGTTAATTCCTCAATTGGTGCAGTTAATGAGTAGCTTAGAAACTCAGGCTAAAAGGGAGCAAAACCAGGCAGGAGAGGAGGAAGTGGTGCGCAAAGTGAATTTAAAATATCAAGAGACTAACTCCACCTTAACCGTTGACTTTGACTCAGACGTGGCTCAGATGCAACAAGCATTTGAGATAGAGCACAAATCTCGCTACGGTTTCATTCAAACAGAGAAAAGCTTAATTGTTGAATCTGTTTCTGTAGAAGTTATCCAAAAAATGGATACCCCGGATGAACCCTTAATAACTCGTACTCGCTCTCTCCAGGAAGCTCCCCCAAATGTACGGATAGTACAAATGTTTACTGGCGAAAGCTGGCATAATACACCGGTTTATCAACGGGAAGATTTACAACCGGAAGATCACATTACTGGTCCTGCTATCATCGTCGAGAAAATTAGTACGATTGTCGTTGAACTCGACTGGGAAGCGAAATTAACCGAACGTAATCATTTAATTCTACAGCGTAAAGGCGGGAGAATTTAGAATTTAGAAGGTCGAATTTAGAATGAAGAATTGGGCATTGGGAATTGCTTATAATGTTTCGTGAACAACACTTGCAGAAACGACTAGCAAGTGTTTAGGGCGCACGTCGGTGCGCCCCTACGGTGATCACAATATTTTGTTAAGAACATCTGCGATCGCGTTGATTTCATACCATTAACACATGAGAAATGCTAGAATTATTGCTAGACATGAAAACTATCTTGATTTTTGCAGCAAATCCTAAGGAGACAACACAACTGGTAACCTGATTATAAAATTGATAACTGGAATCAAATTCGTGCTGATTTCCCAGATCAAAAAAAGTCTGCTGTGGTTGAGCAAGAGCTGATTCCAACAAACCTTCATCCAAGATACCTGGCTTTCCACCAAACTCGTTGATCAGATACTTATGGATTGCTATGACAACATCTTTATCAACAAATTTAGGCATCTGCAAGCCGTTGATAAACTTCCTTTCGCTCAGCCACAGATTCCAAAAAAGCCTGAAAAGCCTCGGATTCTTCTAGATCAGCACTTGCCTTCTCTACTGAAGTATCTTCTGGGTTAAGTACTACGACAACTTGATGTTTGCCTGTCTGATCAACCAAGCGACCCCCAAGGCAGCACCAGTGGCTCCTTGAGCTGGGGATTGGTAGTCGAACACAGTGACTTGTAACCCAGTCACAAGACTGAGTTCATAAGCAATCGCAGCTCCCACCACGCCACATCCAATAATTGCAACCTGACTCACTTAGAGACTTCCAAGAGATTTTAGATTTTAGATTTTAGATTTTAGATTGGATTAATACAAGCCCAACTCTCTGAGTAAACAAGGCATAAGGCTCCAGGGTAGTCCCGATGAAAACATTTCACCACCATGCATGAAAGGTTGACTCTTCCCTGCTCCCCTCCTGGGAGGGGTTGGGGGTGGGTCTTGTTACCAGATGAGCTGTTGCCTACTTACTCTTGTTCGGGAACCAGCTTCAAGAACTCATCGAAGTCTTGTATTGCTAATCCGTAGTTTCTGATTGCCAGGGAATAGTTGCCCTCTGAAGCAGCGGCATCAATGGTATTCAGGCAGTCGAACAAGTCTTTGGCTAGATCACGAGCAACCTTTTGCTCCTGAGGCAGCAGCTTCTGGCTCAGATAGCTCATCTCCTGTCGCAATGTACCCAAGGGGCCATGGATCAAACTGCCAACTTCTACCCAATCTCGCTCTTGGATATTGCCTGCAAGAGCCGATATTCTTTGGCGCTTTGCCCCCAATCTGTCAGCATATTGCTGAATCTGCTCTATCTGCTGGGCCGTATAAGTGGGAGGTTGCTTGGAGGCTGATGGGCCACCGCAACTCACCAAAAAGGTTGTTACCAGTACCAGAATCACAGCCAGAAGAGAACGATAACTTTTGGTAAACATAGTTTTGTTGCTAACCTACTCTTGGAAATTACCCAATTCATTAAGGTATATTACCTTAATCCCTAGCCCTCTTGTATTAGTCATAACCAAATATTTTCAGCTATTTTCTTCCTTTGTGTCCTTTGTGCCTTTGTGGTTAATTATTGCCCACTGATCGTACTGAAATAACCTTAGCTACCACACCTCATGATTGACGGCGTAGAAAGGGAAGAAGAACCTCACTAATTTCCTTAGGCCAATGTTCTTGAGGATAGTGTCCTGCTTCTTCGAGCTTAACTAGTTCAATATTCTTGAGACCATCGGCAAACTGCTGCGCTTGAGTAAGAGGAAGCCAGGGGTCTTTCATGCCCCAAACCAAGAGAATTGGTTTTTCCCAGTTACGAAAGCCTGATTCAATCTCTGCCATTGACTGCTTCATCTGGAGACATTTGATCGTCATTAGCAAACTGCGACCAACATCAGAACTTTTGAGGAAGGGTTTACGGTAAATATCTAAATACTGATCTTCTACCACATAGCGGCTTCCTCCTTCTAAGGTACGATCAATCAATAGCGGGTCTTGGGTCGCCATATCTCCGATGAAGGGTAAGCCCCATTGCTGCATCGCCCAAGGTAACTTGGCTTCAGAAGAGATCGGTGTATTAAGAATTGCTAGGCGTTCAATTTGATCTGAGTGGCGTAGGGCGTACTGAAGTCCTACTGAAGCGAGAAATCCTTGGACTACTAGGTGACATTGCTCGATTTCCAGGGTCTTGAGCAAATCTGCCAAGCCGTTAACGAAGGCATCAGGGGTATAGGCAAATTGGCGTTTGCCCGGTTTAGCAGAGAAGCCAGAACCAATCCAGTCCGGTGCGATCGCTCTGAAACCTTGAGCTGCTAAATCTGGTATGATTCCAGTCCAGCAAAAACTTTGGGAAGGCAAACCATGCAACAGTAATACGGGCAGTTGATTACTGTCCTTCACTGGGTTCGCTTCCCGATAGAACCATTGCAACGAACCAACTTCTACCAATTCTTTACTGATTGCCACTGTTATGTTAAAAGCCCCGTTGATTAATTGAGATAAATTGTAGCCTTACATATTACCATGCTCTGACAAAAAACGGTAAATGGCTGTCAGGCGCAGGAAGCAGGGTAAAATGACGGCGAAAAAAAAGATGAGAAACACTTCCTCCTGCCTCCTGCCTCCTGCCTTGTTACTTCTTCTAAATCACCGTGCCATCAGGAATAACAGCATTCTTGAGTACTACAACAATACCACTGCGGATAAAAAAGCCTTCTTGTTCACGATCTGCTTCTTCTACTCTATCTTTGTTGATAATTCTCACACCGCGACCAATGTGAGCATTTTTATCGATGATGGCGCGACGAATCGTAGTGTCTGGACCAATCCCTAAGGGAACATTATTAATCTGTAAATCGGATTGCTCTTCAGCAAACCGCTTGTAGAAGTCTGCCCCCATAACTAAAGTATCTTCAATAATACAACCAGATTCAATCCGAGTGCGAATTCCCAAGACAGAGTGATTAATACTACACTTTTTGAGAATGCAGCCATCTCCAATGATTGATCCGGTTACCTGGCAATCTAACAGCTTACTGGGAGGCAAATAGCGAGCACGAGTGTAGATGGGAGCTTTCCGGTCATAAAAACTAAATGCTGGCTGGGGTTGGGTAGTCAAGGCCAAGTTAGCGTCATAGAAGGCTTCAATCGTCCCAATATCTTCCCAGTAACCTTTAAATAAATAGGCTTGAAGGTTATAGTCGTTTGCTGAGGCTGGGATAATTTCTTTACCGAAATCTGTCTGTTGGGGGTTGGCTTGCAGCAGCTTACCCAAAACCTCTTTTTTGAAGACATAAATTCCCATTGAGGCAATGTAAGGATTTTTCTTTGCTTCTTCTGCACTCAGTCCTAGGGTCGTAGTATCTACCCGCATTTTTTTGAGTTCATCCCCTTTCGGTTTTTCACTAAAGTCGATTACCTTGCCACTTTCCTCATCAATTTTCATCAAGCCAAAACTGCTGGCTCTTTTCTCATCAATGGGAACCACAGAGAGAGTGATATCTGCTCCAGTTTCCCGATGGCGTTGGATAAACAGTCGATAATCCATCCGGTAGAGATGGTCTCCTGACAAAATCAGGTACTCATCAACATCCCAATCCTGTAACACCCACAGATATTGCCGCACAGCATCTGCTGTACCTTGGAACCAACTAGGGTTCTCCTTAGTTTGTTGAGCTGCTAGTACCTCAACAAACCCTTCAGTAAATCCAGAGAAGTTGTAAGCACGGTTAATATGGCGATTGAGGGAAGCGGAGTTGAATTGGGTCAGTACATAGATCTTCAGAATGTCTGAGTTGATGCAGTTACTGACAGGAATATCAATCAAACGATACTTACCAGCCAAAGGAACCGCTGGTTTAGCCCGCAATTTGGTCAACGGATAAAGACGGGTGCCAGCTCCACCCCCCAGAATGATGCCTAAGACTCTTTTCACAAAAAACCTCTCGGATGCCAGTAAATTCTCAAGTATAGTGTCCGATTGTGTGGGGAAGTTTTCAAGAGGCAGAAGGCAGGAGGCAGAAGGCAGGAGGCAGAAGGCAGGAGGTAAAAAAGCTTATATAGTAAGGATTTTCACCTCTTTTTACTGATGGGTTATTTTCCCCACACCCTACTGGCGTGACACACCTAAAATGATTAAATAGATGTAGGTTGGGTCGAGGCAACGAGACCCAACACAGCTCCCTCCCTCTGGACGCGGTGACGCGGTAACACGGAGATGGGAAAAATCAGGAGACGAGGAGTTAGGGAAGTTAGGAGACAAGGGAGATATTCCCAATTCCCAAACAACAAATAACAAATAACAAACAACAGTTGCTCAAGCTAGAGGAGCCATAGTAAGGCAATCAGGCAAGCTATGTTGAGACTGAGGGGGCCAAGACGGAACCACAACTGTCATTTTCTGGTTACGTTTGGCTATCAGCACTTCTTTGTCAAAGATGAACTCGCTGTAATCGGCTAGGTTATCTAGTCCGAGTAAGTTCAAGATAATCTCGGCTGCTAGCCAGGTGGTAACTTTGATACATACCCTTTGCCACTGTCTTTTCATTACTTGTCGCCTACTGAGGTTGGTGTATGGTGGTCTAGCATTTGCTCTTAGAAAGCATTCATTCGTCTCAGGTTAAGCCGCTTACTCCCTTGAGTCTGTTAAAGCCCTAGTTGCTCAATTCAGTTCTTTAGCCCTACTTTGGAGGATAGTCTTAACAAAACTTTGTGTACAAAGGAAATGAAAACCCTCTACTTTACTCCTGACCTTAAGTTAGCCGAAGTTTTGTGAAGAATATACCATGGAAAAGTTCTAACAATATAAAGATTTGATTAAGTTAGGTCACGATCTGCCATTTTTCAGGTATGTAAACCCTGAATGGGGGGGGAAGTAATGTAGAACGGGTGAATTTAGAATGTAGAATTTAGAGTGTAGAATTTCGAGCTTAACCAAGCAGTATCACCTTTGCGCTACTAGTACTCTATGAATCCAGGAATTGACCTCCAAGGAACTTTTATTCAAACTCTCAAAGACTTGGGCATCCCAGCTGGTGCAGCTAAAGCCATTTGGATGCCCCTACCAATGTTCCTCATGATTATCGGTGCAACGGTGGGTGTCTTGGTAGTCGTCTGGCTAGAACGGAAAATTTCTGCCGCAGCACAACAGCGGATTGGGCCAGAATACGCTGGACCGCTAGGTGTTCTCCAGCCAGTGGCAGATGGCATCAAACTAGTTTTTAAAGAGGACATTGTCCCTGCCAAATCTGACCCCTTACTATTTACCCTCGGACCAATCCTCGTCGTCATCCCCGTATTTCTGTCTTATTTGATTGTGCCCTTTGGACAGAATCTAGTGATTACAGACGTGGGAACGGGAATATTCTTGTGGATTGCGCTGTCTAGTATTCAGCCGATTGGCTTACTGATGTCCGGCTACGCCTCCAACAATAAGTATTCCCTCTTAGGAGGTTTGAGAGCCGCAGCACAGTCCATTAGTTACGAGATTCCTTTGGCATTGTCAGTACTGGCAGTGGTTATGATGTCCAACAGCCTCAGCACCATTGACATTGTTCAACAGCAATCAGGTTACGGCATTCTAGGCTGGAATGTCTGGCGTCAACCGGTTGGTTTCCTGATCTTTTGGATTGCTATCCTAGCAGAATGCGAACGATTACCCTTTGACCTTCCTGAAGCGGAAGAAGAACTAGTTGCTGGTTATCAGACTGAATATGCAGGGATGAAATTCGGTCTGTTTTATGTCGGCTCCTACGTTAACCTAGTTCTCTCTGCTCTCCTGTTTGCTGTTCTCTACCTGGGTGGTTGGGAATTCCCCCTGCCTCTAGACCAATTAGCTGGCTGGCTAGGTGTCAGTGAAACCAGTTCCTGGCTTCAGATAGTCACTGCATCTTTGGGCATTATGATGACCTTGCTCAAAGCTTACTTCCTCATTTTTATTGCAATTTTGCTACGCTGGACAGTGCCCCGTGTGCGCATTGACCAGCTACTCAATCTAGGCTGGAAGTTTCTGTTGCCAATTTCCCTGGTAAATCTACTACTGACTGCGGCTCTGAAATTAGCATTTCCCGTAGCTTTTGGTGGTTAATAGCAGGGAAAGTCGAAGGTCGAAGGTCGAAGGTCGAGAAGTCTTCTGCCTCCTGCCTCCTGCCGGGAGCCGGACTCACCCCAATTCCCAATTCCCAATTCCCAATTCCCAATTCTCAATTCCCAATTCCCAATTCCCAATTTCCAATTCTCAATTATGATGAAGTTCCTCCAACAGGTTGGCGACTACGCCAAAGAAACAGTTCAAGCAGCTCGCTATATTGGTCAAGGTCTATCTGTGACCTTCGATCACATGCAGCGACGTCCTGTAACAGTGCAGTACCCCTATGAAAAACTGATTCCTTCTGAGAGGTATCGGGGTCGGATTCACTTTGAGTTCGACAAATGCATTTCCTGCGAAGTCTGTGTCAGAGTTTGTCCGATTAACCTACCAGTAGTAGATTATGAGTTTGACAAAGTAAGCAAGAAGAAAAATCTCAAGCATTACAGCATAGATTTCGGAGTTTGTATTTTTTGCGCCAACTGCATTGAATACTGCCCAACTAACTGTCTGTCAGCAACGGAAGAGTATGAGCTTTCCTCCTATGATCGCCACGAACTAAACTATGACAATGTGGCTCTAGGACGCTTACCCTACAAAGTTACTCAAGACCCAATG
This sequence comes from Symploca sp. SIO2E6, assembly GCA_010672425.1. Lineage (GTDB taxonomy): Bacteria > Cyanobacteriota > Cyanobacteriia > Cyanobacteriales > Coleofasciculaceae > Caldora. The sequence goes on along the minus strand of JAAHGR010000012.1, from coordinate 8,236 downwards.
GTTACTCCCTTGAGAGAATTAGCTTACTTGCCCAAGGGTGTTACTGACCCCCACGATTTACCCACAGGTTCTCAACGTCCCGGTTTGCGTCCAGAAGACACTGTCAATTAGGTGTTAGGTGTTAGGTGTTAGGTGTTAGGTGGTAGGTGGTAGATGGTAGGTATTAGGTTTTTATTCCAATTCCCAATTCCCAATTCCCAATTCCCAATTCCCAATTCCCAATTCCCAATTCCCAATTCCCAATTCCCCGTTCCCTAAAAAAGGAGATTAAGTAATTGTGAATCTAGCCGAAGGCGTTCAAATTGTTTCAGTTGGTCTACTATCTATCATGATGCTGGGGGCTGCTTTAGGAGTAGTCCTCATTAATAATATTGTCTACTCAGCTTTTTTACTGGGTGGCGTTTTCATCAGCATTGCTGGTTTATACCTTTTGCTCAATGCCGACTTTGTAGCAGCGGCGCAAGTCTTGATTTATGTTGGAGCAATCAATGTTCTGATCTTGTTTGCTATCATGCTGGTGAACAAGCGACAAGATTTTCCTCCTGTGGCTAATAACTGGATTCGTAAAGTTTCAACCGGGTTAGTTTGTCTCGGTTTGTTTGCTCTTCTCGGAACCATGGTGCTTGCCACAAGTTGGTCTAAGTATAGTGGACCTGCGGTTACTGGTCAGAGTTCTGTAACAGAAATTGGTCTGCATTTCTTCAGTGACTTTTTGCTGCCTTTTGAGCTAGCTTCTGTGCTGTTGTTGATGGCAATGGTGGGGGCAATTATCCTAGCACGCAGGGACTATATTCCTGAGCAGTCGATTTCTAGAGATCCTGAAATTACAACAACTTTAACTTTGCCGGAACGTCCCAGTGCTCGTGAGTTGGCCTCAGTAACTGGTGATGCTAGCAAGTTACCCCGTTAAGGCATCTTCCTTAGCTATCAGCACCTCAGCTGATAGCTAACTAAATTTTGTTCATAACTCTCTGATAAAATTCATGGAACTTCAGTACTTCTTACTTCTAGCTGCTGCCCTATTCTGTATTGGTATTTATGGCTTAATTACCAGCCGCAATGCTGTGCGAGTGCTGATGTCGATTGAGCTAATGCTGAATGCGGTAAACCTGAATTTAATGGGTTTTTCCAACTTTATGGACCCCGTAGGGATTAAAGGTCAGGTTTTTACTGTATTTGTCATTACTGTAGCAGCAGCAGAGGCAGCAGTAGGTTTAGCAATTGTACTAGCAATTTATCGCAACCGTGATACGGTAGATATGGAGCAATTTAATCTCCTCAAGTGGTAAAAGTTGTTCCCACTCGTGGCACTGGCATCTTGCCAGTGCAGTTATTCTAGATGACCAGAGAAATTTTAGATTTTAGATTTTAGATTTTAGATTGACGTTTAGCGGCAACCCCGGCTCTGTTTGAACCATTCCGCAATCCTGCTACCATCACAGATATTCGTTGTTATTCTTGCCAGAAACCCGGTTTCTAGGCTTGTATTAATAAAAAAACAGCAGTTGCAGAAAACTGCTGTTATGAGAATTGAGAATTACTGAATTAGGAGTTGAGCCTTTCTCTACTTAGTTTCAGAGAATTCAGCGTCAATCACATCATCGCCTCCTGAAGCACTAGAGGTAGCATCAGTACCACCACCGGCATCTGCACCACCAGGAGGAGGGGGTGGAGCACCAGCATCTGCCCCTCCACTTTGTTGATAAATATTGGTGCTGATGGTGTAGAGGGTCTGTTGCAACTCAGGGGTCAGAGTTTTGATCTGTTCGTCGTCTTCTTTCTCTACCGCTTCTCGCAGATCTTTGATTAGTCCTTCTACCTTGGTTTTGTCATCAGCAGAGACCTTGTCACCCAGTTCATTGATTTGCTTCTCTGCTTGGTAGGTGAGAGAATCTGCCTGGTTCTTGCGATCGATTTTCTCACGACGTTCTTTGTCAGCAGAGGCATTGGCTTCGGCTTCCTTAACCATACGCTCGACTTCAGTATCTGGTAGGGTAGAAGCGCCAGTAATACTAATTGATTGCTCCTTACCAGTACCTTTGTCCTTAGCGGTAACATTAAGGATACCGTTGGCATCAATGTCGAAAGTGACTTCGATTTGGGGAACACCTCGGGGTGCTGGGGGAATACCATCTAGACGGAAAGTACCAAGGCTCTTGTTGTCGGTGGACATTTCTCGTTCACCTTGGAGAACATGAATTTCTACATTAGTTTGACCATCTACCGCTGTGGAGAAGGTTTCCGACTTCTTGGTAGGAATTGTGGTGTTGCGAGGAATGATTTTAGTCATTACACCACCCAAGGTTTCTACACCTAAAGATAGAGGGGTGACATCCAGCAACAGAATATCCTTGACTTCCCCAGCGAGAACTCCACCTTGAATAGCGGCACCGACAGCTACTACTTCGTCAGGGTTAACACTTTGGTTAGGAGCTTTATCCAGAACTCGCTTGACCAACTCCTTGACTGCGGGAATTCGTGTGGAACCTCCTACCAGAACCACTTCGTCAATGGCACTCTTGTCAATTTTGGCATCACGTACTGCGTTTTCCACTGGGATGCGGCAACGATCAATCAAACCAGCGCAGATCTCTTCAAACTTACCCCGCGTCAAGGTTGTATCCAGGTGCTTCGGACCATCTTGGGTAGCGGTGATGAAGGGTAGGTTAATGTCGGCTTGGGTAACGTTAGACAGCTCAATCTTGGCTTTCTCTGCTGCTTCCGTGAGGCGTTGTAATGCTTGCTTGTCTTTGCGCAAGTCAATGCCTTCTGTTTTTTGAAATTCTGTAGCTAAGTAATCAACGATTTTCTTGTCGAAGTCGTCACCACCGAGGTGAGTGTCACCAGAGGTAGCCAAAACTTCAAAGACACCGTCCCCAACTTCTAGAATGGAAACGTCGAAAGTACCACCACCAAGGTCAAATACTAGAATGGTTTCATTACTCTTCTTATCTAAGCCATAGGCTAGGGAAGCAGCAGTAGGTTCGTTGATAATCCGTAATACTTCAACCCCAGCAATCTTGCCTGCATCTTTGGTAGCTTGGCGTTGGGAGTCATTGAAATAAGCAGGAACGGTAATTACTGCTTGGGTAACTGTTTCACCAAGGTACTTACTAGCATCATCCACCAGCTTACGCAGCACCTGAGCAGATATCTCTTCCGGTGCAAATTGTTTGCTTTGCGCTGGACAGTCAAGCTTGACATTATCACCAACCTTAAGCACTTTGTAAGAAACTTCGGTGGTTTCGTTAGTGACTTCGCTATATCTCCGTCCGATGAAGCGTTTAACAGAGTAGAAAGTGTTATCAGGGTTCATCACTGCCTGACGCTTGGCGATTTGACCCACTAGGCGATCGCCGTTTTTGGCATAGGCTACAACTGAGGGGGTTGTGCGAAAACCCTCTGCATTGGCAATAACGGTAGGTTTGCCACCTTCCATTACTGCTACGCAGGAGTTAGTTGTACCTAAATCAATTCCAACAACTTTTGCCATGAGTGTTCCAGGTTCGTTTAACTACAAATATTGGGTAGGGATCGATGGGAGACTAAACTATTGAACGTCAAGGGGTTCAGTCGGCAGATTTTTAGGAGCTTTGGACTTATTACCAATCTCTATACTGAGCTTGGTGTGCCTGTCTCATGAAGGGTGGGTTCCCGAACCTGAGATGGGACGGTTCTCGGTCAAATCGCTCTTGCCACTCTTTCTCCCGTAAAGTACCAGCTTGCAGATAACTGCTTCTGAGTTGCTTTACTGTGTCTAATGTACGCAAATAACCAGTTTTCGGGATTGGTGCGAACCGTAAAGAATCAGTTGTGTTTGCCGTCTTTCTTAGGTATTAGGTAGGTGGAACTAGCATCTTGCCAGTAAGTGGAACTGTCCCACACCCCACACTCCACACCCAATTCCCAATTCCCAATTCCCAATCCCCAATTCCCAAACAACAAATGACAAATAACAAATGACAAATGACAATTCTCAATTCCCCATTCTCAACCCAGCAAACTCCCGCAACTTATCGCCATACTGTTGATCAGCCACCCACCGAAAATTATTATGACCGGCTTGCTCTACCCACAAGGAAAGCTTAGGCTCGTTAGCAGTAGCAAAAAGTTGCTGTCCGTGAGTAAAAGGGACTATTTCATCTGCTGTGCCATGCATCACTAGCACGGGACAATTCACCCTGGGAATCTTATCAAGATTCCGGAATTTATCAAAAGGTAAAAGAGGAATCGGTACAACCACGCGAAAAACGCTGGTAAACGAACTTTCGAGGATCAAACCAGCAAGGGGTTGACGAACCGCTAAATCCACCACTGAACCACCTCCTACAGAACGTCCATAAGCCATGATTTTCTGGGGCAATATTCCTAACTGCTCAGTCAAGTAGTTGTAGGCAGCATCAATATCTTGATAGGCATGGCGTTCTGAAGGAGTTCCCTCACTAGTTCCATAGCCGCGATAATCGTAGGCGAAAATACTAAATCCCAGGTTTCGGAGTTCTTCGAGTCGGGGACGAATATCTCCCAAATCCTCGGCATTACCATGGGCGTAAAGGATGGTATAAGTGGATTCTGGATTAGGTAGATAAACAGCAGAAATTGGGACTTGCCCAGCACTGGTGAGCTTGATAATTTCTTTGGTATCTTGATAGCTTGCAGGTTGGGGCAAAAAGAGCATCCGGTCGGCAGCAAAGAAAACATAAAGACAGAAGATAAGGTAGATCAAGATCAAGGAAGACATAAGCCGTTTCAAGCTAAATTTACCTATGAGTAGTCGTCTGATAGTTTGTTTGTTCATATATAGCGTTTCTATTGGGGAGCGTCTCCCTCGCGGTCGCTCAAACGCGAGCAAGCGGTTATTCAGACGCGAGCATCTTGCTCGCACTACGGATGTGGCACTTGCAATTTTCGTGATTTTTTGCTATTATTATTTTGCAATGGGTAATGTCTGCACCTATATATAAAGTCTCTCTTTAATTGAATCCTAAAAAGTAGGTTGGGTGAAGCGGAGCGCAACCCAACAGCAACAATCTCAACCTCCGTGGAACTGGCATCTTGCCAGTGAAAACTGGATACAGGCACGACATCATCTTCCCCAAACTCAATTTTGAGTGGGTCGTGCGTAATTTTCCATTGCTCTTTCTGCAAGCCATGCTTTACCGCATCGTGAAATCGGTCTTTCACTGCCATTGACCCATGTGCAATCTCTATACTTAAATCGGTTCTTCAAGACATATTATGCTAAATTGTTAGCTTTGATTTGCTAAAATACTTATCCTGTATAGCTTTGAGTCTTTTGATAATTCGTTTTTTCTTCTAAATGAGAGCTCAATGCTTAAAATCATTGTGCAGCAGGATTTTTTAGTTGTTTTTGTGATAATTTAGCATAATATCTCCTACAGAACCGTTTTTTTCGTAATTTATGGTTGATATTGGTAACTTTTTTACTCCAGATTGGGTTTCCCCTCCTGGTGATATGATCGCCGATTTGTTGGAGGAGCGCGACTGGACACAGGCTCAATTAGCAGAGTGTCTAGGTTACACAACAAAAGATATAAGCCAACTCATCAACGGCAAAGCACCGATTGGCGAGGAGACTGCTCTCAAGTTAGAACGAGTTCTAGGCAGTACGGCAGGGTTTTGGCTCAATCGAGAAGCTCTCTACCGTACTCAGCTTGCCAAAATCGAAAGTGCAATTGCTTCGAGCACCACTAGCAGCTCAGCGAGAGGCACTTAAGCCGAAAACAGTCAAATCTTATCACTGTTCCCTGTGAAGAGTTCCCTATTCCCTTCCCTACTCCCTGCACTAAAAACTAACAATTCCTGACCATTGAACCTTTTTGAGTTTATTACGGCGGTAGGAGAAGAATAATTCTGGTTCCTGGAAAGTGCAGTGAGGCGCGATCGCTATTTGTTCTGGACTAATACCTAATTGTTCTAATTGTAGCTCATTTACCCGGCGCACATCCAAGCGTACTCTTCCTGGTTGGGGGTCATCAAGAATTGGTGGGTTTGGTAACTCCCGCAAGGCAGCAAGTGTTGATTCTGGGGTATCGGTTGAGTAAATACTGGCTCCCACTTCCGCTGCTACTGTCTCCGATACCTGATAGACTTCTCCTGTGATCGCAGGACCCATCGCTACAGACAAATTCTGGAGGCTACTCCCAGCATCGAGAAATCTGGCGATCGTTTTGGGTACAATTCGAGTAGCAGTACCTCGCCAACCAGCATGTACCGCTGCTGTCTGTCCTGTCTGGATATCCCCAATTAGTACAGGTGTACAGTCAGCACTACATACCCAAATTGCTTGCTGAGGTTGTTCAGTTAAGATACCATCAGCTGGTGCCCTAGGGGGTTCTTGCTCCTCCTCGTGGGGTAAGGAATCCGCAGTTTTTTTGATTTCCGAGGGGGTCAGTACTGTATTACCATGTACCTGTTGTACTCGATATACCTGAGCCTCAGGTTGAAGAGCAGCTACAATTTCCGCAGGCGATCGAGGTGAAAATGCTGAGCTGAAAAAGCCGTGCTTCCATTGTTTGAGCAGACTACAAGTAAGATAGGGTAATTTTTCCCAGGTTTGCCAGTGCCAAGTATGCATTTGTTTAGGTGGTAATAGTGGAACTGGCATCCTGCCAGTAATAGTGGAAGACCAGAGAGATTTTAGATTTTAGATTTTAGATTTTAGATTGAAGAATTAAAATGGTAAATCTAAAATCTTCAATCTTCAATCTTCAATTGCTTGACAGGCAAGATGCCTGTTCCACGGGAAGCTGTTATGAGCTTAGGTAGTAAGCTCAACGCCTTGCCAACTTCTTGGACATCTTCCGTAAACGCACTGACTGGGGAGTCACTTCTACCAATTCGTCATCTTTGATGTATTCTAAAGCCCTTTCTAGACTCATCTCTACTGGGGACTGCAACTGGACTAACTCTTCCCCTGTAGAGGAACGATGGTTGGTTACGTGCTTGGCTTTACAAACATTGAGGTCTAAGTCTTGGGGACGGTTATTTTCTCCCACGATCATACCCTTGTAAACTTTAGTACCAGGAGTAATAAAGAATACACCCCGGTCTTCCCCATTTTTCAGAGCATAGAAGGTGGCAACTCCTTCCTCAAAGGCAATAATTACTCCATTGCGGCGAGTTTCTACTTCACCACCCAGAGGACGATATTCCAGGAAGCTGTGGTTCATAATACCATCTCCTTTGGTGATACGCAGGAAATCACCCCGGAAGCCGACTAAACCACGAGCAGGAATGACAAAATCTAGTTGGGTACGTCCATTATTTCCTGCTTGCATATTCTGCATTTCTCCCTTGCGCTGTCCTAGTCGCTCAATGCAGTTCCCCACTGCTGCTTCCGGCACATCCAGTACTAAATACTCAAAAGGTTCGCAGGGTTGACCGTTGACTTCCCGGTAGATGACTTGGGGTGTGGAAACCTGAAATTCATAGCCTTGGCGACGCATGGTTTCGATGAGGATACCTAAGTGCAGTTCCCCCCGACCGGATACCAGGAATTTATCCGGGGAGTCGGTTTCTTCTACTCGTAAGGCGACATTAGTTTCCAATTCTCGCAGGAGGCGATCACGTAATTGTCGGGAAGTGACATAATCCCCTTCTTTACCGGCAAAGGGGGAGTCATTTACCGCAAACGTCATCTGCAATGTGGGTTCATCCACTTTAATGAGAGGCAAAGCTTGGGGTTCCTGGGGACAGGTAATCGTTTCCCCAATGTTGGCATCGGCAAACCCAGCAACAGCAACAATGTTACCAGCGGAGGCTTCTTTGAGTTCAATCCGATTGAGTCCTTCAAAACCCATCAGCTTGGAGATTTTTGCTTTGACAATCTCCCCAGTTTCTTTAACCAAAGCTGTTGTTTGAGCGGCTTTAATGGTACCGTTATGGATGCGGCCAATAACAATGCGACCAAGATATTCGGAATAGTCGAGGGTAGTTACTTGTAGTTGTAGGGGTTTGGTCGGGTCTCCTACTGGTGGTGGTACTTGGTGGATAATTGCTTCAAACAAAGGTTGCATTTGTTTCTGCGTGTTAGGGATCCATCATAAACCGGAAGGGGCTAAAAATATACTCTGGTATAAAAATATACTTCGGTATAAAATTAGGCTTATAGATATATATTTCAAATACTTATAGTCAGTTGGGGGCGTTGAATGGGGCTGCTCGAAGGTAAGATTGGACTCGTCACTGGCGGCGGTTCCGGTATTGGTAAGGC
>JAAHGR010001199.1 GCA_010672425.1 Symploca sp. SIO2E6 | reverse complement strand
TTTGTATGAGATTGCCTTACTCCTCAATCAGCATCCTCATGCTGACATGATCTACTCCGATGAAGATAAGATTCAAGATGATGGTAAGTTCAACTCACCCTTTTTTAAGCCAGATTGGTGTCCAGATTCCTTCTTGTCTCGGATGTACACTGCTCATCTGGGAGCCTATCGCCGTTCCTTAGTAACGGAAATCGGAGGATTTAGGGTTGGTTATGAAGGCTCCCAAGACTATGACTTGGTATTGAGACTAACTGAAAAAACCGACAACATTTTTCATATTCCCAAGATTTTATATCACTGGCGGAGTCATGCTGCTTCGACGGCTAGCAGTTTGGAGAGCAAAAACTATGCCATGGATGCGGCACAGAAGGCTTTAGCCGATGCACTACGCCGAAGGGGGGAATCATCAGCAAGAGTCATTCCTCTTCCTTGTGGTCATCATCTGGTGAGATATGAGATTAAGGAATGTAAAAAGGTCAGTATTATTATCCCGACCAAAAATTTAGGCAATATCCTGGATAATTGTTTGCAGTCGATTTATACTAAAACTCAATACCCCAATTATGAGGTGTTGTTGATCGATAATGGCAGTACAGAAGCGAGAACCCATCAGGTAATCCAAAACTGGCAAACTCAAGAACCAGACAGATTTAGTTACAAGTTACTAGATATTCCCTTTAATTTTTCCAAAATCAATAATTATGCCGTTGAGCAGTGTCAAGGGGAATACCTACTCTTTTTAAATAATGATACAGAAGTTGTCAATCCCGATTGGCTCGAAGCTATGGTAGAACAGGCTCAACGACCTGCGATCGGTGCTGTCGGTGCAATGCTACTGTATCCTGACAAGACGATACAACATGCTGGGGTAGTAGCAGGTATTGGAGGTGTTGCTGGTCATAGTCATAAGTACTATATTGGGGACTCCCCTGGTTATTTTGGTCAATTGCAAACTATCAATAACTACTCAGCTGTTACCGCTGCTTGTTTGATGTGTCGGCGTAACGTCTTTGAAGAGGTTGGCGGTTTTGCCGAAGAACTGACCATTGCTTTTAATGATATTGACTTTTGTTTTAAAATAGTAGACAAGGGTTATCTGAATATCTATTTACCCCATGTCGTACTTTATCACTACGAATCTAAGAGTCGGGGTTACGAGGATACCGTGGAGAAACAAACTCGATTTAGTCGAGAAATTCGGTATATGCAAGACAAGTGGCAAAAGATGATTCAATATGACCCTTGCTACAGCCTCAATTTAACTAATAAAACGGAAGATTTTAGTTTGAGATTGCCGCCGTAATGTTAAGTTTTGCAACAATATCTGCCGTGTCTCCGTAATTGTCCGGCTGGAGTTTGATAGATTCAGTAGACCATTTCCGTGTAAAAGGGAAAGACGATGAAATACTTTGCTATTTTAACCAGCTTTCTGCGCGATCGCTCCCAATTTATCGACGAGATTAGCAAAGGAGTCCGACTGGAACAGAAGATATTTGCCCTCCTTATTTGTAGTTCAGTTTTTTTTGCTATCTATGGGGGGATTATGGGTTCGTTCGCTGGAGGTCTACAAATACTGTCTTCAGCAATCAAGTTACCTGCTTTATATCTACTTACTTTGATTATTTGTCTAC
>JAAHGR010001198.1 GCA_010672425.1 Symploca sp. SIO2E6 | reverse complement strand
TTCCTGCTGCATGACAGCTATCAATGATAACTAGCAGGCGCTCTGCCTGAATCTTGCGTAAGGCATTGGTGAATACCTCAGCTGATAACGCAGAAGCCGCCAGCTTGGAGGGTTTCACATCATGCTGTAGCAAATAGTAGGCATTATCAGTCTTGTCTACCCAGCCATGACCTGAATAGTAAACTAGCACAGTCGCCTCTGGGTCTGCCTCCGCTTTCTCCTTAAGCCACTTCAAGCCATCTAGAATTGTGCTACGGCTAGCCTCTGCATTATTTAGTACTCGGATATGCTCCTTATCATCAGGATAAGCGCATAAGTCAGGGTCAATCAGCGTCGCATAAATGGCTTGGGTATCTTTAACCGTCACAGGCAAAGACAGTGGCTTATAATTGGACTCCCCAACACCAATCAGTAATGCATAGCCTTTATTAAATAGTCCAGCCATTTCAATCTCATCGTCTATTTAATACCTTGTCCGTGTTGTCGGCTTATCCTCTACTCCCTATAGCGACTAACCCGAAAAACCAAGTAGTTGTATTCCAGGGATGAACTATCCGCTTTGTGAACAATCGTCCCCAAATCAGGCTTATATATCCATTTATTCCAGTCGATAGTAGTTTGATCAGGAACTTGAACTGCAATATAATTACCTTCTGCCAGACGAATTCCCATCGCCGCGTCTTCAAAGTCCAGCCCCAGATAGAACTTCTGCACAGGTACATTTTCATTACGTTGAGCTAAGACTTTCACCGATCCTACAGTGAGGGTTGTAAAGGGTGCGATCGCAGGTTGAGCAGTAGTTAATAGTTCCAAACCTGTCTGAAAGGGTGAAGACTCTAAGGCTGATAACACTGCCTGATCCGCTTCATTTTTGACATTGACTGTAGAGCATTCAAAGGCAATTCCCTGAGAACCCGCATTCAACCCAATGAAAACCGGGTAGCCTGCGATTCCTGCCGATTGTCCCTCCGGCACTCGATAGGTTTGGCTGAAACTCACCGACTCCTGAGAATCTGCCACCTGATTGCGAGCATTAAACGTAACCAAGACATTGTGAATGCCACCACCTGGATACTTATAAATCCGCAGGCGATCCAAGCGAATGTTGATGCGGCTATTTTTAAGAGTGGGATTGGCAGTTATTGCACTCGGATGTTGAATTACTTGAGGTTCTGTAGAACCTGGCTGGCGTGGAGCAATATAGCCAAACTGATGTGTTGCGTGTACCCAAGGCTGGTTTTGGACTGAGTTGAAGATATTCAATATATCTTCTACACCTTTTTCCTTGATGTCCGCTTCCCCCGAAAATTCAGGGTCGTTCATTTGCTGAAGCTTAGATACAATAAGTTCTGGGTCATCGTACTCACCAATAACCTGCAAATCCCTCAATGAAGTCAACGGTTCATCGTTTGGCACCTTGCCCTCCCAGTTATGAAATTCTCAACAGAAAATTTATTAATCACACCAAAATTCTTACGAACTAGGCTAGCTTATAGGCGCTTACGATGGCATTGTTAGCTTCATCTATAATCGTTAGAGACTATACCCTGATATTTTAAAGGAAATGTAATGACAGGACAGCGCCATTGATCACAACTCTCCAATATCCTGCCTGCATTTCTCCAGGAGAGA
>JAAHGR010001197.1 GCA_010672425.1 Symploca sp. SIO2E6 | reverse complement strand
TATCAAATCCGGCTAAACACTTATCGTATCCTTCCACCTTGCAACCTTGCTCTTTTCCTTCTGCCATCTGCCTTCTGCCGTCTGCCTTCTTGTCACCAAGGTGTAACGATTCTACCGGATTTGATATGACTACCTCAACGGTGATGCCAATGATGATCTGCTCAACGGTGGTGCTGGAGAAGATATCCTTCTTGGAGGTAGTGGTAGTGATTTATTTGTGCTGACACCAGAAGAGGGTGTTGACACAATTATCGACTTTAACGTTGCTGATGATTTAATTGGATTATCGGGAGGTCTTACCTATGAGCAACTAGAGATTACTTATGGTGTAAATAGTGACAATAATGACGCTTTGATTAAGGATCAACAAACCGGTGAACACCTAGCAATCATCCAAGGTGTAGAAGTTAATGCACTCACTAGTGAGCATTTCACTATTTATCCTGAATACTAGTATACTGAAGGCTCCAAGTCAGGAGGCTCTAAAGCTCCAAGGTTGTAAGGGGTAGTATCAATATTTTAGTAGTGCGAGCATCTTGCTCGCTTGAATTACACATAATATCAATTCCGGCTACATTGGTATAATATTCACTCTGGTAGGGGCGCAATGCTTGCGCCCGCCAGTGTCTATGTTTTCTAACCAAAAAGCCAAATTATTAATCATTCCGATACAACCGGAATTGATATAAGGGAGTATCTTGCTCGCTTAAATTACACCCCAGGGAGCAAGATGCTCCCACTACAATCTTTAGAAACTAATGCCCATTAGGGGAGAAAACTGTGGTGGGCATTGCTAGCAAATCATTTTGCTGCTGTTGGAGATTGTTGACAATGCCCACCCTACTCGCGTAGCTGCTGTTGGGTGGCAAATTATCAACCTAAAATCTCTCTAACCGGGGCACTCCCAGAAGCCCGACTTATTAAAGAAGTCGGGCTTCTTGAATGCTGGGGAATTAGGCAGATAGATTCTGGAGGACTGTCCTGGTGTGCCTGATGTGGTTGTTTCTTCTAATATCTGTAATGCCCTAACCTTGGGTTCAAGAAAAGCGCGATCGCTACTTCTCCTACTGATTACTGGCAAGATGCCAGTTCCACAATGAGAAATTTGGAAAACTAGTTTATATGCCCGCACCTATTCCATTATTAGATATAATACAAAAAACAGCCAAAATTGTCAACTATAGCATCCTCATACTGTTACAGTGAACAAGGCAAATTATCAACCTAAAATCTCTCTAACCGGGGCACTCCCAGAAGCCCGACTTCTTTAATAAGTCGGGCTTCTTGAATGCTGGGGAATTAGGCAGATAGATTCTGGAGGACTGTCCTGGTGTGCCTGATGTGGTTGTTTCTTCTAATATCTGTAATGCCCTAACCTTGGGTTCCAGAAAAATGCGATCGCTACTTCTCCTACTGATTACTGGCAAGATGCCAGTTCCACAATGAGAAATCTGGCAAAATAGTTTATATGCCCGCACCTATTCCATTATTAGATATAATCACAAAAACAGCCAAAATTGTCAACTATAGCATCCTCATACTGTTACAGGGAACAAGGTAAATTATCAACCTAAAATCTCTCTAACCGGGAGACTTCCAGAAGCCCGACTTATTAAAGAAGTCGGGCTTCTT
>JAAHGR010001196.1 GCA_010672425.1 Symploca sp. SIO2E6 | reverse complement strand
TCAATATCGGTCCCCTGCGAACAAGTAAATCTTGCCATCGGTGCTCTCCAGGAGGGCATCAAAGGTGGTAATAGGTGTAGATTCTTGTTTAGATTTTGGGGGAAGTTTCAGCTTTTCGGGAAACTTCTCTACTAAACTTTGATCATGAAAGACTAGCTCAATATCTTCTGTAGTCAGTTTGAGTTTATTGGCGAGTAAGGCAAACTGTTGAGTTCGGCGATAGGCAGTATTGAACCGTTGTTCTTTCGGTAATGTGGTAAGATTGCCCAGAAGATCTTCCGCCTTTAATAAGGGTAACAACCATTCCGAGGCAATATGATCACTGCCTTTAAATATCTCAGCAGAGATCACTCGCATACTGTCCACATTCAGGTTAAACTTCTGCTTTAACTGTTTATAGATAAAGGTTTCTTGTTTTTCCGCTAAGGTTTTAACCTGGCTCACTACCTGATTAACCATCGCCGATTGCTCTTTAGCGATGGCATGTAAGAAAAAGAATACATCCTTATGGTAATCTTCAAAGCCTTCTAGGGATATGGCTAAGGCATTGTCGATATTGAGGAAATAGTCCAGCTTCTCCTCTGGGATTTTCCGGTCATCGGTGATATACTCTAAACTGATCAGCAGGTCAAATAATTCCTCTTTTTCGCTGCTACTGAAGCCCAGCTGATCTAGTGGATGGTCTACTAACTGTAGCTTGTCCGACATCAGGACAATATTGCGCAAAGTATTAAACACAACCCGGTTATCCGTCGGCTCGAAAGACCACCAAATATCGAAGTTTTGGGCATTTTCTTCTTCTCTGAAAAATGCTTTATGTTTTTCGGCGATTTTACTCCCTTCGAGAAAGTGATGTTCTACCGCCAGAAAAGACCATCTCGCCACAATTTTATCGGCAACTTGCAGAAAATCCTCTCGGCTAAACTGAAGATAACTAGACAGATGTTTGGTAAGATGTTGCTTTAAGACTGATAAGATGGCTATTCTCTGGGGATAGAATTGCAACGCCAGGGAAAAGTCTTTGAGTGTGAGCTGAGTTAGTTTCAGGTTATCGACCAAATGCCTGTCTTCATCGATATAGTCGTTAAACTTGAGATTTTCCAGCAAATCATCCACTTCGAGTTCCGTTAGTGGTAACTCAGCAAAGATCCCTTTGTTAACCGCAATCTTATGTTGTTTTATTCCCTGACTCCGCTTAGACAGAATCTCGAATACATCTTTTGATTGAGTACCGATATTGGCATTAACTTCAAAATCCTCTTCATGATCAGCATCCTCGAAGAATGACTTTTCAACTAGGGCCCCTTGATCATCGATATAACCGTTAAAAATTAGATTATGGTAGAGTTCTCTCGATTCAAATGCTTGTAACCCCAAGGGTTTGAGATCAGAAGGATAAAGGGAAACATCTTCATGATCTTGATGTAGCTTACTAATTTGATTGAACAACTCAGACCGAATCTGAGTAAAATCCGTATCAATGTGGAATTTACTCACATCGGTAGGTGGCTCCTAGTAATAAAGCAGGAACAGTTAACAGATGAATTTGCCGCCAACACTTACCCAAAGCTTTCTGTAAACTGTCAAAACTAGTGAGAGCCGCTGGTGTCATTAAACCTAAAGCCAATACTCCT
>JAAHGR010001195.1 GCA_010672425.1 Symploca sp. SIO2E6 | reverse complement strand
TATCGACAGGGCGGGTTTTATCTGAGAGTTATTGTAGAATACGATACGATATCCCATTACCGGCAATGTTATCGATAGGGCGGGTTTTGTCTGATAGTTATCGTAAAATACGATAAGATATCCGATTACCGGCAAGGTGATCGACAGGGCGGGTTTTGTCTGAGAGTTATCGTAAAATACGATAAGATATCCCATTACCGGCAAGGTGATCGATAGGCCGGGTTTTGTCTAAGAGTTATCGTAGAATGCGATAAGATATCCCATTACCGGCAAGGTGATCGACAGGGCGGGTTTTGTCTAAGAGTTATCGTAGAATGCGATAAGATATCCCATTACCGGCAAGGTTATCGACAGGGCGGGTTTTGTCCGATAGTTATCGTAAAATACGATAAGATATCCGATTACCGGCAAGGTTATCGACAGGGCGGGTTTTGTCCGACAGTTATCGTAAAATACGATAAGATATCCCTAAACCCGCCCCTACGAGTTATTAATTCTTAATTCTTAATTCGCTAAGATTTGCCTTAATTTGCTGGGCAGCGGTATTTTCAGGAAACACTCGCAACAAATCTGTCAAATCTTGAATAGCTTCTCGGATCTGGAATTGGGAAGCACCCTGCTGGATTGCAGTTTGATAGAACTCTTGAGCCGTTGATAGGTTACCTGCAACCAGGTGATAGAGGGCTAAATTAAATGTATTTCGGCAGTTATCAGGCTTTTCGGTATGTTTGTTTTGGGCGATTTGAATGGCTTTATTCAAATCAGCTTTGGCGGAATCTGTCTGGTGGAGGATGAGGTAAGTAAAACTACGAAGGTATAGACGCCAATCAGATTTAGGATTAAGCTCAATAGCACAGTCAAAGTCTTGTAGCGCGTCTTCATAGCGTTCCATTAATCTGTAGGTAAGGCCACGGTTTGCGATCGCCCAATCGTATTTGGGATTAAGTTCAATTTCCCCTAAACTTTCGTTGACAACCAAGGATGAAAACTCTCTTGTCTCCGTGTCTCCGCGTCCCCGCGTCCCCGCGTCTTTTTTCAAATATGGTAATCTATTTAACCAGTCGTTATGTATTTCCCAGAATTGATATCAAAAGCAATAATTTGCTGTTGGGTTACGCTTTGCTACACCCAACCTACGTTTGCTAGCATGTTTTCTTGAGGTCAGCAATAGCAATTCGTACCTTATAGGCGCACAACTATTCCATTATTCAAATAATAGCCAAAAATCACGACAATTGCAACCAATCAAATATTACATCTCAATTTTCAATTTTCAGTCCGTTTTAACGGACTTGAGCTATTAGCAAGGGGTTTAAACCCCTTGCGGGTTCGGATTAGAGGGCAATTCCTCACTCTGCTCAGGACTAACAACCGAATCTACTCTTCTTCATCCTCATAATCATCGGAAACTTCCTCATCCTCATAATCATCAGAAACTTCCTCATCCTCATAATCATCGGAAACTTCCTCATCCTCATAATCATCAGAAACTTCCTCATCCCCATAATCATCGGAAACTTCCTCATCCTCATAATCATCGGAAACTTCCTCATCCCCATAATCATCGGAAACTTCCTCATCCCCATAATCATCGGAAACTTCCTCATCCCCATAATCATCGGAAACTTCCTCATCCCC
>JAAHGR010001194.1 GCA_010672425.1 Symploca sp. SIO2E6 | reverse complement strand
GAAATTGGGATACCATTACAGCAGTTGTAGGAGTTTTACCAGTACCTGGTTTGGCTATCAAGCGATAACGCCAAGGGTGGGATTTTAGGTACTTAATAAACTCTTCCTCTGAGCCTGCTAGTAACTTGACCGTATCTTCCTTAACCTCAGGTTCCCGTCTCAAACCAACAACAATCAATGGGCTCAAATCATGCTCACGGATGCTGGTAATTTTGTGAACTCCCAGTAATGAGGCTAAACTGTCTGAATTGCGGTTGAGAATCGCCACAAGCTCACTTGGAGCCTGACTCATTGAGTAAGCATATCCAATCTCTATCAAGCCGCTAGAGCGTTGCTGAGCACCCTTAGCAGCTAACGGGATTGAGAACCCTTTCCAGATGAGCTTTGCCAACTCATTGGCAATCTGACCAGGGATAGCAAATCTGCAACTCAATAACTCAGGCTCAACCAAATCACCAGCTAATTGTTGCTGGAGCCTTGCTACTTTCTCATTCAAAGCTTCAATCTGGGTGAGTAAATGCCCACGCTCAACCTCCCAAGCGGATTGTGCCTCCCCGATCCGCTTGTTGAATTCACCTGTGAGCCCCATTATGTAAGCTTTTCTGTCTTGATGGCGCTTGGCTACCTCACCAGCCCAAGCCTTGTACTTCTCACTTATTGACATTGCCTCAGCATAGATGACTTCACCTTCCTCTAAAAGTGCTCTGTATTTACTCTTGAGCGCTTCTCTATCCTGAGTGATATATTCCTGAACCTTCTGCTGTACCTCGCTTTCAAGTTCATTGGAATAAGA
The DNA here is from genome assembly GCA_010672425.1 of Symploca sp. SIO2E6. Lineage (GTDB taxonomy): Bacteria > Cyanobacteriota > Cyanobacteriia > Cyanobacteriales > Coleofasciculaceae > Caldora. The sequence goes on along the minus strand of JAAHGR010001194.1, from coordinate 846 downwards.
TTCCTCATACTCAGCAACCTGTTCTGAGAGCTCGGCTTGCTGTGATTCAGAAACAGTTAGTTTCGCTTTTGTAATTTGAAGTGACTCCTTCAGGTTGCAGTTCTCAGTTTTTACTTTATATAGTGAATTCTGAACCCTTGATAATTCAGTTTTCAATTCAGCTATGCATTGGGATAGCCTACCATTATCACCCTGGACATTCTCCAACTGCTTAAGTTCAGCTCTAGCATCACCTAAGACTTTCTCTAAGGAGAGAACTTTTTGATTAGCTTGACCGTGGATATTCTCGCTGATAATTATGCTAATAGGAATCACCCCTAGACTACTCAAAGCTACTAGTTTTACCGTTGGCTTGAGCAGTCCGGTGGCCAATAACAAAGCGCCTAATCCAAAAGCAGTAGTTCCACCTAAGATTATTGTTTTTCTCATCGCTTATACCTGAGGGGTTAACTGCAATCTGAATTCGGCTAATTTGGTCTGCTTTTCCTGTGTCTGAAGTGTCGCTAATTCAGCTCCAGCTTTAGCTTGAGCCAATTTCTCGTTCAGTTCTTTCTCTGTTTCCGCTGCGATTGATTGGGCTGTAGTTGTGCGTAATTTAGCAGTTCCCAGTTCAATATTTTTCTGCTGATTATTTTGCAACTGAATCTGATAATCAGTAAAGTCACCTTTGATTTTCTCAAATGCGGTAGCTGCTTGAACTCCAGCACCAAAAGCCTTAGCCTTTTTGCCCTCAACTTGAAATCGCAGACTTGTTAGGTCAAAAGCTTTCCCAGTTAGCTGAAGCGCTCTCATACCACCGTCATAAATCCTGCTGGCTAACACAAACTGAGATTGCGTTACCTGAGA
>JAAHGR010001193.1 GCA_010672425.1 Symploca sp. SIO2E6 | reverse complement strand
TCTTCAGTATAGTTACCACTTCCTTGATCAAATTGATAAAGGAATTTAACAGCATCTACATATCCCAAAGAATCAACTAGGGCTTTAAATCCTTTACGATGCAGTTCAATTGGTGTCATTTTCTGGTCTTCCATCGCAAAAGTCTAGCAACCAAAGCCGACATATCCTCATCTGTGTCAAGTTCTGCCAAAGTTGCCACGATATACCTAAAGTGGATCTCACAGATGGGTGGACTAATTCATAAGGTGATATGTCTGTGTTGGGGATTGCATAATTATTCCCTTATTAGAATCTTAACGTTGAGTAGTGGTTTGGTAGCCTGAAGGATTATGATTTATCTAGCAAGCCCTACTATATATGTGAGCACATTTTTCCATGATAAAAGAGTAGCAAAAAATAAGAGCAAAGTCAAGGAAGTAGGAAACAGGGAACAGTTGTAACATCTAAGCGATCGCAAAATTATTGGGAGTGTCTTGCTCCATATGCTCTACTCCTGGCTTACTCTGCAATTTCATTATTTTGATAAGTTTTAATATCAGCTACAATATTATCCATTGTTAATTCATCTCCATTCGACCTTCGACCTTCGACCTTCGACCTTCGACCTTCCCAATTCCCAATTCCCAATTCCCAATTCTCCATTCCCAATTCCCAATTCCCAATTCCCAATTCCCAATTCCCCATTCCCAATTCCCCATTCCCATGACCCTCTGTATTAATCCCGATTGTCGCCATCCCGAAAATCCCGACAATATTCTCTTTTGCCAAACCTGTGGTTCGGAATTGCTGCTGGTAACTGAATATCGGGTAACTCGGTTACTCAGTGGGAAAGGGGGGTTTGGTAGAACTTATGAAGTGAGTCAGGGTAATACAACTAAAGTACTCAAAGTCCTGATTAACAATCAACCCAAAGCTATTGACTTATTTCAGCAAGAAGCGCGAGTGCTGCGGCAGCTCAATCATCCGGGGATTCCCAAAGGGGATAGATACTTTACTTTCTTACCGAGAAACTCTCAACAACCCTTACACTGTCTGGTGATGGAGAAGATCGAAGGGTTGGATTTAGAAGAATATCAGAAACAGCGGCAATATCATCCCCTCGATCAACAATCCGCTCTAAAATGGCTCTTACAGTTGGCAAAGATTCTAGAGGTCGTCCATCAACAGCGGTTTTTCCATCGGGATATCAAGCCATCGAATATTATCCTTAAGCCCGATGGGCAGTTGGTATTGATTGATTTTGGTACAGTGAGGGAAATTACTGCTACTTACTTGGGAAAACAACCTTCTGGACAAGTGACGAAGATTGCTTCAGCTGGTTATACACCCCCAGAACAACTGAACTATCAAGCAGTACCACAGTCGGACTCGAGCCGGGCAGTAGGTACAACGACCTCGGCTTTCGGGTTGTCTGTTCTGCTGCATGATATCAATTCCGGCTACATTGGGATAATACAGCGGTTCCCGCTGCAATGAGGTACACCTGAATCAGTTGTCAAGATTGGATAGATTTCTTCCTAGTCGTTTTTACTGTACCTCGTAACAGCGGTAAGTGCTGTATTCGTAATGTAGGGGCGCAAAGCTTGCGCCCTCCAGCATCTATGTTTTCTAACCAGAAAGCCAGATTTTTAATCATTCC
>JAAHGR010001192.1 GCA_010672425.1 Symploca sp. SIO2E6 | reverse complement strand
TTGTCAACAATCTCAAACAGTTGCGATATGATTCCAATACAATGCCTACCTTAATTCCTTATCATATCTAATGTCAGAAAAGTCCTCGGAATTTATAATCCGTCCTGCTATCCCGGATGATGTGCCAATGATATTTGAACTCATTCAAGCTTTGGCTGAGTATGAAAAGCTTTCTCATACTGTCACCGGTGATACACAAACCCTCAAACAACATTTGTTTGGCCCTCGTCCCTATGCCGAAGCAATAATTTCCGAGTGTCAGGAGCAAGTAGTAGGGTTTGCTCTGTTTTTCTATAACTATTCCACGTTTTTAACTAAGCCTGGGATTTATCTGGAAGATCTGTTTGTGCTGCCAGAATTTAGGGGACAGGGCATCGGTAAGGCTTTGATTACTTCCGTTATGGAGTTAGCTGTTGAGCGGGACTGTGGACGAGTTGAATGGAGTGTTTTGGATTGGAATGAACCTGCGATCGCATTCTATCGCCATCTTGGTGCCTCGATTCTTCCAGACTGGCGGATCTGTCGCGTCACGGAAGATTCTCTCACGATTTTATGTGAAAATTTCACAGTTTGGTGAGGGTGGTGGGATATGATCGCTGACGGCAGCCATAGAGCTAGCTATAATTAAACCTTAAAAGATCGAAAGTAGGAAAGATTGCTGATGGAAGAGCTACTACAAGGTTTAAATGATGAATCATTAATGGTGAGGGAGATTAACTATTCCCTAATTCAAGAAACTGCTGAACCTTTACTAAAGCAGGTATTAGAGAAATACAACCCCTATTTGTTACTAAGGTGCTTCTGTACCCTCACTGACTATCCAGGAACAGTTACATCCCTCGCTGTCAATTTCGATAGTCAGACCCTTGCCAACGGTTCTTATAAAGACCACACTATCAAAATTTCGGACTTAAACAGCGACGAACTGAGAAATACTCTTTCCTTGAAAGGGTGTCTTCTCGCTTTCAGCCGAGATGGTCAAACCATTGCCAGTACAGATGGTATATGTATTAGTGGTCAAGATAAAAGCATCAAAATTTGGGACTTGAGCAGAGGTGAACTGAAAACCACTATCAAAGAGAAAGATCCTGTGTATGGCTTAGTTTTCAGCCCGGATGGTCAGACTCTTGCCATTCGCAAGGAATTCAATATCAACCTGTGGGACTTGAGGAGTGGCGAACTGAAAGCCACCATCAAAGGGAATTTTGCAGGTTGTATTTATGTTTTCGCTTTCAGCCCGGATAGTCAAACTCTTGCCATTGGTTCTTCTAATTATAGTGATGAACCTAAAATTCAAGACACTATTGGGTTGTGGGACTTGAACAGCGGCAAACTAAAAACTAGCCTAAGAGGTCATCAGGTTTTTTTATTTGCAAATATACCTTACACAAGCTCAATCAGTGCTTTGGCTTTCAGCCCCGATGGTCAAACCCTTGCGAGTGGAGCCTATATCGCCACCGGGAACTATGGTGAGAGCATCAAAATTTGGGACTTAAACAGCGGGGGAGTGAAAACCACAATCAAAGAGAATTCTAGAGAACCAGTTACTACCCTCGCTTTCAGCCCTAATGGTCAGACTCTTGCCATAGGTGGTCATAAAAAGATCATTTTTTGGCCCCCACGTTCCAAAAAATGATCA
>JAAHGR010001191.1 GCA_010672425.1 Symploca sp. SIO2E6 | reverse complement strand
TCTAAATTCTTGAAAAAATCCCACGCTTACCCTACCGGTTGAAGTGTGGGATTTTTTCGATAAGAAGAAAATTTTCCGGATGCATACTGTATTGCACAGTATAATAGATAGGAGGGGTTGGTGTTCACTACAGCCAACCCTATCAGGAACACTCCAGATTTAAGGAAAATTTTCATGTTACTCGCACAATTAACCGAATCCTTACAACAGCAATTCAATCAATTGCAGGTTCAGATTGAGCAGCTACAAGAACAACAGCGCTTGATTCAAGCTCAGTTACAGCGTGTTGGTTCAGTAGAGTCGAAGATGGAATCTGCCGCTGTCTTAGTGCAAGAAGCGATCGCAGAAATTAATGATGTATGTCCTGAGGAACTAGATAACTACCAGCAAACCGTTAATAGTCTGTTCACTAATGTTACTGCTCAACTCCCATCCAGTGATGATGATGATTTTGTAGACCCTGAAGAGTCTCTGACAGAAGGGGATTACTTTGATGGGGAGCAAAGCAATGGTAACGGCAATGGTCATCATGATGCTACTCAGTTTGATTTGATTGTGGAGGTTGAATCTCAAGAAGTAGATGAAGTTACCAGTGAGGCTGAAGAACTTTTGCGATTGCTTTCAGCACCAGCGAAGCTGATCGCTCAAATGGCAGGAACTCTTGAGGATTGCTTCTGAACATGGAATCAACACCAAAGGACTGAAAAAAGATGTACTCATTAATGCCTTAATCCCTATCCTTCAGGAAAATGGTGACCCGGTTACTGGATAAGTCATTTGTCCTTTGTCATTTGTCCTTTGTACTAATAGGTGGCTATCCCTCCTATTCCTTCTAGGGATGGGATTCCCGCCGCTTTCTTTGACCGATTATTGGTCACGATTTCTGTTTTCTGGCTGTTTAGTACTGTACAAAAACTTCAATCCATGAGAAAACCAAGATTAGATAGAGATGCCCCGATCGCGGTTACACTATTTTCTGGTGGTGGGGGTATTGAGACAGGGTTAGTAGCAGCGGGAATTAGACCAGTAGTTAGTGTGGATTGTGACCCTACCGATAAAGGCTTTAGTAGGCAAATCCAATTCTGCCGCGATCGCAATTTTGATCAATATGGGACTCAATCTTACCTAGCAACAGTACAGGAGGTAGCAGAAAAGGATTTTGTAGGTATCCCTCGCCAACCATTTATTTTACATGCCTCACCAGTTTGTAGTAGTTTTAGTAAGCTATCCTTACTCAATGGGAAGAGAGAGAGCGAAGAAGATATTAATGCTGCGATCGCTACAGCTAAAGCTATTGAAGTTTTAAGACCACAGTGGTTTACTTTGGAAAATGCTGTAGGATATAGACAATCTGAGAGTTACGAAATAATAGTTACAGCACTGAATCGTTGTAGTTATTATTTTGATTGTCAAGAAATTGACATGGTTAATTTTGGTGTTCCACAAAATCGTTCTAGGTTAATTTTGGTTGCTGGGTTGGGTAAATTAAGCTCGATAATTTCATCTACAACAAGTATCAAAGGGTGGGGTAATTGTTTGGATGGATTGATTCTTAATAAGCCAGAACTTCTCTTACAACAGCAAGAAAAAGCCATACTATTGGCAAATTTGGCAGGACATTTTAATACTGCAATTGTACA
>JAAHGR010001190.1 GCA_010672425.1 Symploca sp. SIO2E6 | reverse complement strand
CGATCATTATACCAATCCGTAAAAGTCTCGACTCTTGTTGTGTTGCGTCGCTGTGACTCAGGTCGCTACCGATTCACATGGGCATCCCGATGTGATTCCCTCGAAGAAATATTGGTCTGATTCTTCAGGATTAAGCAACTTGAAGTATGTAAATTTGATCTGGGTATTTTCAGACGTCTTCGGTATTCCAGACAATGTATCTGTCTCTTGCGACACTCCATTTTTCATCGATTTCGACAAGCACCGCAGTGACGAGGCGTAGAAGTGAATCAACGTTCGGGAAGATCCTTATTTTTGCTGTGCGGCGTTTAATTTCCTGTTGGACGGCACGTTCAATCGCATTTGATGTGCGCATCCGCACGCGATGTTTGCTCGGCAATTGGAAAACGGTCAGACCTTCCGGAACATTAGCTTCCAGCCAATCGGCAAGTTTGGGTGCCGTATCGCGATATTTTTTGACAAGCCGGTCAAGTTCTTCTTTAGCGTGATCGATGTTCCGCGCATTCCAAACGCTGCGCAGTTCGGCGCCTATCTCTTTTTTGATTGCCTGGTTCGGCGTATGGTGGATTGCGTTCTGGGCCAGGTGGTACTGGCAGCGCTGCCACGGCGTCCCGCCGAACACAGCTCGTCTTGCAGCTTTGAGGCCGGCATGATCGTCGGAGACAATATACTGAACGCCGCGCAGACCGCGCGTCACAAGGGTTTGCAAAAATGAGCGCCAATGGACTTCGGCCTCTGAAAGCTCCACCGAGACACCAAGCAATTGGCGGTTGCCGTCAGGCCCCACACCGATTGCAGACAATACCGCGGCATCACGCACGATGCCGTTAATGCGAACTTTTTCATAACGCGCATCAAGGATCAGATAGGCGATTTCGCCAAGCGGACGGTTGCGCCAGTTTTCAAGCTCTTCATCAAGCAGCTTGGTTGCCCTGGAGACTTGAGTGGATGACAGGCTTTCTAAACCGAAATGCCCCATGACTTTCTCGACATCACGGGTGGAAACACCACGAATATACATCTCGGCAACGGCGACCTGCAGGGCGCGGCTTGAGCGGCATCCACGCTCCAGGGATTGCGGATAAAACGGCTCTTCCGTTTCGCGAGTTTTGGGAATATCAACCGTCAGCGTGCCGGCCTTGGTATCTATCTTCTTGGGCTTCGTGCCGTTGGCATACCCAAGACGCTCCGAAGAGCGTTCATAAGTGGCAGCGTTCAAAAACTGCTCCCGCTCCAGGCGCATGGCAAGGTTGAAGAGCGTCGTGAACATCTCAGCCATTCCCTGTGGACCTTGCTCAATCAAGAGTTTCAAAATCGGTTCCAGTACTGCATTCTCAGCGTCATTCATCAACATGTTCCTTCTTGGCAGAAAAGAACACCGTTGATGTCTGATTCATTTCCTTTCCCGGCATGCCGGGAAAGGAAATGAAGAAATACCAACAACAGAATTTACAGACCTCACGTTACACCACCATTGCGCTCATTGTCATTGCTGTGTTCCTGGCACTGGCAACTGTATCCATCTTTCTGCCCGAGATCCGCTTTATGTCGGTAAAGCTGCGATACAACAATACGGCACCGATTGTTTATCACGCCTTTAACTGGAAGGACACGGAAGCGTCGCCCGGCGGGCGCATCAG
>JAAHGR010000119.1 GCA_010672425.1 Symploca sp. SIO2E6 | reverse complement strand
AGCAGATTTGTCACCAAGCTTTGCCCCTACATCAAACTCAGGGAGATTTATTTCGCCAAGCTAGAACCTACGGATTCTTAGCAGAAGTAGCATTAGCTAAAGCTGATCCGACAACAGCTCAACAACAGGCAAAAGAAGCTTTAGCTTTACTGGCAGAAGGGGAAAAAGCTCTTACTTCCAGTTTAGAGCAAGAAAGCACGATTATACGTTTAGACTGGGAGCACAAATTCCATCAAGGTTGGTATCTCTTCTCCTTAGCCAAAGCGCAGCAGCAACTAGGAGATACGGCAGCAGCTAGGGATACTTTAGTAAAAGCCAAACAGATAACCGAACCTCACTACGATCCAGCACTATACACCAGTATCTTACATACCCTATGGCAAGTTTACTTCCAACAGGAGGAGTATCTCAAGGCTTTTGAGTTAAAGCAACAGCAACAAACCGTAGAAACTCAGTTTGGTTTCCGCGCCTTTATCGGTGCCGGTAGATTGCAGGCAAAACAGCTAGTAACGAATCCCGCTTTACCGACTGCGGCTTCTCAGGGAGAAGTATCTCTGGAAATCAAAGCTTCCGGCAGGGAAGAAGATGTTAAAAATTTAGTTGGGCGAGTAGGGCGTGATGACTGTAGACTTACAATTATTCATGGTCAGTCGGGAGTAGGCAAAAGTTCCCTGATAGAAGCGGGATTAATTCCTGTCTTGCGGCAAAAAATGGTCAAGGCGCGGCGAGTTGTACCGGTGTTGCAGCGGGTTTATACCGATTGGATGAAAGAATTACAAGATTGTTTGCTGCGTCAAAATCAACAATATCAACAATTTACTTTAGGGGCATTTGCGCAGCATGGTGCTTTAGCAGCAAAGCATTTGGGCGATAATTCACCGCCGAAACCCAAAACGTACAATCCAAATGCTTCGCCCTCCGCAGGTAATTCTAGGGAGCAAGATTTAGGTAATTCCAGGGAGCAAGATGCTCCCACTACATCATCATCATCATCATCCAAATTACCAAAATCTGATTTAACTGCAACCGCTTCCTCGATTTTAGCGCAACTGAAGAGAAATCGCGATCACAACCGACTCACCGTACTGATTTTCGATCAATTCGAGGAATTTTTCTTTGTCTATAAGGAACCGCAGCAGCGGAAAATCTTATATCAGTTTCTGCGAGATTGTCTCAATATCCCCTTTGTGACAGTAATTCTCTCCCTGCGAGAGGACTATCTCTACTATTTACTAGAGTGCAACAACCGGCTAGTCAACCTAGATATCGTCAATAGCGATATCCTCAACAAGAATATCCTCTACCATTTAGGTAACTTCGACCCAGCAGCAGCCAAGTCAATCATCCAAAATCTCACAGTCCAGACCCAGTTTAGCTTAGAACCGGAACTCCTGGATACTTTAGTTCAGGACTTAGCTGGGGATTTAGGGGAAGTAAGTCCCATCGAGCTGCAGATAGTGGGAGCACAACTGCAAGCAGAAAAGATAACCAAGTTGGCAGATTATCAACAGTTGGGTTCTAAGGAGCAGTTGGTGGGGAGATTTTTGGATGATGTAGTTACAGATTGTGGTAGAGGGAATGAGCAGTTAGCGAAATTGGTATTGTATTTGCTGACAGATGAGAATAATACCCGTCCCCTGAAGACTCGTGCAGATTTAGAGTTGGAGTTGGATGTTAAAGGGGAAACCCTCAGCTTGGTTTTGGATATCTTGGTGAAATCGGGATTAATACTGAGAGTACCAGCTAATCCGGCTGATAGATATCAGTTAGTGCATGATTATTTAGTAACTTTTGTTCGTCAGGGACAATCGGAAAGGTTAATTAAGGAATTGGAGAAGGAGCGGGAACGGAGGAAGATAACAGAGAAGCAATTAAATGAGGCTCTTAAGCAAAAGTTAAAAACAGCACGTAGGTCAACAGTAGTATTAAGTTTGGTAGCAACTGCGGTAACCGGAATTGCTATCATTGCAGTCACAGCAGCTTTAAATGGATTTGCAGCAGTACTAGCAAACCAAGCCTCAGGAGAGGGAGTTGAACAAACAGTATCTCGTATAAAAGCAGGTAAATACCTTAGACTTGCTCCCTGGAAAAACTATGATGCAAAGATATCTACTCTACTCTCGTTACAGGCAGAAGTTTATGATGAGCTAGAAATAAATCGTTTGGAAGGGCACACCAAGCCAATAACAGATGTTGCTTTTAGTGAAAAGGGAAAATACATTGTATCTGCTAGTGAAGATAACACTATTAGACTTTGGACTGCTGATGGTAAAAATTTTGAAACTTTGGAAGGTCATACTGATGGGGTAAATGATGTAGAAATTAGCCCAGACAACCAAATAATTGCTTCGGCCAGTGATGATACTACAATAAAACTGTGGAATATTATTAATGGCAGGATAGTTAAGACTTTAAGAGGACATAAAGATCAAGTAGACACAATTCGTTTTAGTAAAGATGGTCAAACAATCGTTTCTGTTGCTAAAGACAATGTAGCCATACTTTGGGATTTGAAGAACGACAAGTTTAAGCAGCTTGATCATTCTGATGTCTACAACTTTAGCTTTGGCGATCATACTCAAGATTTTTTTCTAGTTAGTACTGATATAGAAGGGGACAAAAAATATTGGAGTAAAAAAGGTGTTTTAATTAGAGAAGAATCAAATAAAATACGAATTATTCAAGAAGATACTATTTTTATAAATTCATATTTATTAGGTAATAATTACCCTCTAAATATACCACAGCTTGATTTTAGATATTCAATATCGTCTTTTGAAAAAGATCTAGAAGGTATAGGCATAGCAGAGGACGATTATATTAGCTTATTAAATGCAAATATAAAATATTTTAAAGGTTCTAATCAGGTATCCCGAGTTAAGTTTAGTCATGATTCTCAAAAAATTGCTACCTTAAGTGAAGATGAAACTAATATAAGCATATGGCACAATGATGGTAAATTAATAAACAAAATAAAAGAGTCTACCAGTGATATTGCTTTTAGTCCTGATAATAATCTTGCCTCTGTTAGTATTGGCAATACGCTAAGTATCTGGTCTGCTGATTCTAAACAAATAGAGACAATACAATCTGAAACTATTATCAATAACATTGAGTATAGTTTTGATGGTGAACTTACAGGTGCTAGTAATGATGGCAAAATCCAACTTTGGAAATCATCTGACGGAACTTTACTCAAGAATTTTGCAGTACATAAAGGAAAGGTAAATAGCGTTCATTTCAGCCCCAATGGTAAATTTATTGTCTCAGCTAGTGATGATACAAATATCAAGTTATGGAATTATGATGGAACTTTAATTGATACATTTGATAAGCATCAAAAAAAAAGTGAATGATGTTAAGTTTACTCCCAAAGGTAACTTAATCGTTTCTGCTAGTAATGATCAAACAGTAAAAATTTGGAAACTTGATGGAACAATAGTTAAAGATTTTAACATATATAATCCTTATAGCATTAATTTTAGTTCTGATGGTAAAATATTAGCTGTAACTAGCAAATACAATGAAGAAAAAAACGCAGGAAGAGTTGCTTTTTGGCTGATTGAAGGTATGTTTGAAAAGTATGTTAATTTTGGTTATACTTTTGATAGACATGTAAGCTTTAGTCCTGATGGTAAAGCTATAGCCTTTGCAACTTCTGAAGGATTATTGCTCAAAAGTTTGGAACTAGATAAATTATTGCAAGAAGGATGTGATAAAGTCAGAGGTTATCTCAAGAATAACCCCAAGGTAGAAGAACGCGATCGCAAGCTTTGTGATGATATAGGAACAAAAGAATAATAAGCTTATTGTAATCTGAGCTTGTCAATCATCAATCTATCTACTGTGAAACTGACATCGGTGTCAATACTCCACAGGCACCGAAGCCTGTTCCACAGGATACTCTGCTACAAGAGTTTTAGTCCACAAAGCGTGGACTTTCGCTATTAGCCAAGGGTTTCAACCCTTGGTGGGTTATCATCGTTGACCGAAGATCTCAGTACAAGAAAGCGATCGCAACAACAAACACCAACCTAATGCGGTAAACTCACTGTTGGGTTGCGCTTTTGGTTTCTCCCATTCGGTTATCGGTTCAATCGTTAAAACGCTTCACCCAACCTACATCAAAGGATTTTGGATATGTAAGGCTGACTCTCTTTGTGAACTTTGTGTCTTTGTGGTTTTTACTCAATACCTTACTCATTAGCGATCACGACAACAAACACCAACCCAATGGGGTAAACTCACTGTTGGGTGTCGCTTTTGGTGTCTCCCATTCGGTTATCGATTCAATCGTTAAAACGCTCCACCCAACCTACATCACAGGATTTGGATATGTAAGGCTGACTCTCTTTGTGAACTTTGTGTCTTTGTGGTTCATACTCAATACCTTACTTATTAGCGATCGCGGCAACAAGCACCAACTCAATGGGGTAAACTCGTTGTTGGGTGTCGCTTTTGGTTTCTCCCATTCGGTTATCGATTCAATCGTTAAAATGCTCCACCCAACCTACATCACAAGATTTTGGATATGTTAGGCTTACTCTCTGTGTGAACTTTGTGCCTGGTGTGGTTTTTACTCAATACCTTACTTATTAGCGATCGCGGCAACAAACACCAACCCAATACGGTAAACTCACTGTTGGGTTGCGCTTTTTGTGTCTCCCATTCGGTTATCGGTTCAATCATCAAAACGCTCCACCCAACCTACATCAAAGGATTTTGGATATGTAAGGCTGACTCTCTTTGTGAACTTTGTGACGCAAGTGGTTTTTACTCAATACCTTACTCATTAGCGATCGCGGCAACAAGCACTAACCTAATGCGGTAAACTTACTACATCAAAGGATTTAGATATGTAAGGCTGACTCTCTTTGTGAACTTTGTGACGCAAGTGGTTTTTACTCAATACCTCACTCATTAGCGATCGCGGCAACAAGCACCAACCTAATGCGGTAAACTCACTGTTGGGTGTTGCTTTTGGTTTCTCCCATTCGGTTATCGATTCAATCGTTAAAATGCTCCACCCAACCTACATCACAAGATTTTGGATATGTAAGGCTTACTCTCTTTGTGAACTTTGTGTCTTTGTGGTTCATACTCAATACCTTACTCATTAGCGATCACGACAACAAACACCAACCCAATGGGGTAAACTCACTGTTGGGTTGCGCTTTTGGTGTCTCCCATTCGGTTATCGATTCAATCGTTAAAATGCTCCACAGGCACCGAAGCCTGTTCCACCCACCCAACCTACATCACAAGATTTTGGATATGTTAGGTTGATTCCCTTTGTGAACTTTGTGTCGCAAGTGGTTTATGCTAAAACCAACACCTCAAGATTAGCGATCAATTTCACCCTTTGCGATCTGGTTTGTAATCGACAAAACCGATAGCATGAGGATCAAGATAACCTGCGATCGCCATTTCAATCAATGCTTCAACAGGATAATTGATTTCAGCAGCACGCGCAATCATAGCATTCTTGATCCGGTCTGGTAACTGCTCTAAAATGATTTGTCCAGCTGTGGGTGATAGTTGCTCATATTCCTTGATTGTTTCTTGCATCATCCATCTACTCCATAGCGATCGCATCCTTGGAGTGCCTTATATGTGCCTACATTTTCCCACTATAAAATAATACCTTAAGATTAGCGATCGCGACAACAAGCACTAACCTAATGCGGTAAACTCACTGTTGGGTTTCGCTTTTGGTGTCTCCCATTCGGTTATCGGTTCAATCGTTAAAATGCTCCACAGGCACCGAAGCCTGTTCCACCCACCCAACCTACATCACAGGATTTTGGATAGGTAAGGCTGACTCTCTGTGTGAACTCTGTGCCTGGTGTGGTTCTTACTAAACAGCTAAATTGAATAATGCGAAAATTTGAAAAAGCTGTAGTGCGTAAGCGATGCTAGCGCGTAGCGCAAACATCTTGCTCGCTAGTAGTATACAAATTGAATGCGTAGCAGCTTAGCATAAGCGATCGCAGATGAAGCCAAATGAAAAAACACTGGTTAGACTAGATACAAACTGCTCTGGGGTTTTCTACCCTGTGTCCTCCCCAACCTCATAGAGCCAAGGATTGTTAATATGTCTGAAGCCAAAGCCTCTAAGTTCAATCAGCACCCACCCAATTTGCTAAATATCGATGCCAGTAAAGAATTTTGGGAGACCTCAGAATTCGATGTGGTTCATTGGTTAATTGTTGAAGACGACAAGGGAGAAAGAAAATATCCTTTGGGAGGAAAAGTATATTCCATTGGTAGAGGCTCAAATTCTGATATCCGTCTATACTCAATGTTTGTTTCTCGTAGACATGCAACTCTAGTACGACAAAGGCGAAAGGACGGCAGTTGCAATTACCAGATTGTCGATGGTGATCTCAAAGGCAAGCGTAGTGCCAATGGCATCTTGATTAATGGTCGCAAACTTCCAGCCCCTAATGTCAAAAAGAAACTTGCAGCCCAAAATCTCAAACATCAGGATAAGATAGTTTTCGGTGCTGGAGTAAGTGCTACCTATCACCAGCTAGATCGACAACAGAAACTAACAGATCAGAGTAGGTCATTAGATCCCTTGGATGATATTACCCTAATTGACCCTGGCATGATTGATTTAGAAGATTGAGGGCAGGAGGCAGGAGGCAGGAGGCAGGAGGCAGGAGGCAGGAGGCAGGAGGCAGAAGGCAGGAGGCAGGAGGCAGGAGGCAGGAGGCAGAAGGCAGAAGGCAGAAGGCAGAAGGCTTCTCGCAATTCCCAATTCCCAATTCCCAATCCCCAATTCCCAATTCCCAATTCCCAATTCCCAATTCCCAATTCCCAATTCCCAATTCCCAATTCCCAATTCCCAATTCCCAATTCCCAATTCCCAATTCCCAATTCCCAATTCCCAATTCCCAATTCCCTACTTACAACTTAGACTATGGAGCAAAATACAATTCAAGTAATTGGTGGTGGACTTGCTGGTACAGAAGCCGCATGGCAGATTGCCCAGGCTGGGGTATCGGTAGTACTGCACGAAATGCGACCGATGCGCCTTTCTCCTGCCCATCATACTGGAGAATTGGCAGAACTGGTGTGTAGTAACTCCTTTGGTGCTCAATCAAGTGATCGCGCTGCAGGTTTGTTGCACACGGAATTGCGACAGCTGGGTTCGATCATTATCCGTAAGGCGGATGAACATGCGGTTCCCGCTGGAGGAGCCTTGGCGGTAGATAGAGCAGTATTTAGCCAAGAGTTGACGGCAACTCTTGCTAGTCATCCCCTCATCGAGTTACGTCGGGATGAAGTAACCAATATTCCCTCTGAAGGTGTGGTAGTCCTCACGACAGGACCTCTAACTAGTCCGGCTTTAGCTGAAGATTTGCAGCGCTTTACTAGTATGGAATACTTCAGCTTTTTTGATGCCGCTAGTCCGATTGTGGTGGGGGAGTCAATTAATCGAGAGATTGCTTTTATGGCTTCTCGCTACGACAAAGGAGAAGCCGCTTATCTTAACTGTCCGATGAATCGAGAGCAGTATCTGTATTTTTGGCAGGAACTCTGTGCTGCCGAAAAAACTGAATTGAAGGATTTTGAGCAAGAAACTGCCAAATTTTTTGAAGGTTGTCTACCGATTGAGGAGATGGCGCGGCGAGGGGAAGATACGATGCGCTACGGACCTCTGAAGCCGGTGGGATTATTTGATGTTCGTCAGGGAGATTACCGTGATCCAGAAAATAAAGGCAAACGACCCTATGCAGTAGTACAACTGCGGCAAGAAGATAAGGCAGGTCAGTTGTGGAATATGGTAGGATTCCAAACTAATTTGCGCTGGGGTGAACAAAAACGAGTATTTCGACTGATTCCGGGATTAGAAGCAGCGGAATTTGTGCGTATGGGGGTGATGCATCGTAATACTTTCCTCAATGCTCCCCAACTATTACAATCAACTCTACAATTTAACCAACGTCCTACTTTATTGGCAGCAGGTCAATTGGTAGGTACTGAAGGCTATACAGCAGCTGCTGCTGGAGGATGGCTAGCGGGGACAAATGCAGCGCGGCTCGTATTGGGATTAGAGCCAGTAACTCTACCAGCTACCACCATGATGGGGTCACTATTTGAGTTTATCAGTTCTGCCTCACCCAAGCACTTCCAACCAATGCCACCCAATTTTGGTATATTACCTCAGTTACCAGTAAGGGTCAAAAATAAGCGAGAACGATATGGAGTATATCGCGATCGCGCTCTTGCTGATCTCGATAATTGGGTGAGAATTAAGAATTGAGAACCAAAATGCGTAGAACTACTAGATTGCTGATCAGCATAGTGTTGACGATCTCTTGGATGCTGAGTGCCTGTGGAACCAATACTCCCACTCTTGGACTAGCACCAAGTAAGCAACTAGTGCATAAAGCGATCGCACTTCGGGTAAGTCAAACCCAACAGCAGCTAACTCAGCAGTTAAAATCCCTCCCCTCCAAATTTAACATCACTCAGGTGAAAGAAGAGCAAATCGAACCTTTCTTCATGGGGGATTTAGCCACCTACCGTGTTTTGGGTACCTACAGCCTCACCATTGAACTGCCACAGCAGCGGGTAACTCAGCAGGACAATCTCTTCGATATTTACCTACAAAGGCAGAATGAAGGTAAAACCTGGCGTCTAGTAGTACCTCAAACTATGGATCAAGGTAAACCAAGCAACTGGCACACTTATCTAATTCGTTGAAATACTCCCACTTCTTAATTCTCAATTCTCAATTTTCATAATAGTCCTGTATCTTAGGAAAATATCTTCATGCAACCCAGTAGTTCTTCTGCTCCTCCTATGTCTTCTGAGCAGCTTATTGAGCGCTTTGGAGTAATTACCCACAAAATGCGTCAGTTTCTGGATTTACATTACATCCTGAACACTGCCGTCACCGATATGCGAGAGTTGCTTCAAATCGACAGATTGGTGATTTACCGCTTCAATTCTGACTGGAGTGGCTATATAATGAGCGAATCTGTTGCTTCTGGCTGGATATCTCTGTTAAACCAGGTCATTGATGACCCCTGCTTTAAAACAAAATGGGCTATGCGTTATCAACAGGGTCGCGTTAGAAGCATGTCAGATGTCTACAATAGCAATATTCGGCCCTGTCACTTGGGACTATTAACTAAGCTCCAAGTGCGTGCTAATATAGTAATACCAATTTTGCCAGGAAACCAGCTCTGGGGATTGTTAATCGCCCATCAATGTTCTGGTCCGAGGCAATGGTCTAACCCAGAAGTAGATGTGCTCAAGCACCTGACATTACAAATCAAGAGCGTGATTAGGCAAGCTGAAGCAGCACGACAATCCCAAACAGTACTTTTAGAAAGTCAGAAGGCCGAAGCAGAACGGCAAAAGCTCAAGCAAGAACTAGAAGCTAGAATTCAGGAACGTACTGCTCAACTGCGACAAGTGAACGAACAACTTCAGGCGGAGATTAGTAAAAGGTTACAAGTTCAGCAGGGTCTTCAAGAGAGCCAGATTTGCCTCCAGTTGATTAATGCGATCTCTACTGCTAGAATTACAGGCTTTTCCCAGGAGCAAATTATTGAACACACCCTCAGCAAAATTCGTCATTTTTTCTCCAACCTCGGTGTCAGCTACAGCAGCATTGAAGGCAAAAGTAAGTTAAGGATTATCCAGGCAAGTGAACCGCCGGAAATGCAATTACCCAAAGGCTTAGCAGTCGATTTAAAAACAGTCCCAGATTATCTTGATCTCCTCTGGCAAGGAGAACTAATGATTACCGAGAATGCTACCCAGGAGCCGATGTTGGCTCCCCTAGCTGGCTGGATGCACTCGTGCAATACTCAAGCCTTACTAGCTGTACCTCTGCGACAGTTAGACAAATTCGTCGGTTTATTGAGTCTTCACGCTGCAACTCCCTACAACTGGAGTGAGTATCAAGTGGGAACAATGATGGAAATTGCTGATTATCTCTCCTTTAGTCTCCAAGAGGCTCAGGAACAGCAAAAACGTTATCAAGCAGAGCAAGCCTTAAGGGAAAGTGAGCGCAAATTCCATGCCATCTTTAACCAAACCTTCCAGTTTATTGGACTCATGTCACCAGAAGGTATCTTACTCGAAGCCAATCAGAGAGCTTTGGAGTTGGCTGGACTCCAAGCAGAGGAAATAATTCATCGTCCCTTATGGGAGGCAGGCTGGTGGAAGATTTCACCGGCAACCCAAGCAGGATTACAAAAAGCGATCGCTCAAGCAGCAGCGGGGCGTTTTGTCCGTTACGAAGTTAACCATTTGGGTCCTGAGGATACAGTTGCGATTATCGATTTCTCTATTAAACCTGTGCGGGATGAAACGGGAAAAGTCGTGCTGTTGATTTCAGAAGGTAGGGATATCACTGAGCACAAGCAGGTTCTGGAGGAACTGCAACAGTTCAATCAACAACTCGAAAACAAAGTTAGGGAGCGGACAATGGATTTAATCGAGGCTAACCAACGACTGCTAGTGGAAGTGGAAGAACGACGACGAGCAGAACAGTCATTGTATCAGACTATCCTTATTTTAGGTGTTAGGTATTAGGTGTTAGGTGTTGGGTAGAAGTAACAAGTAACAAGTTTTGAAGCATTTATCCTCGGTTTTTGGTAAAATGAGCACAATTGTCGCTAAAGCCTCCCAAATGACCGTTATTGCCACCTGCTAAGAACCGAAAAATATTCCCAATTCCCAATTCCCAATTCCCAATTCCCAATTCCCCATTCCCTTTAATTGTCTAGGAGATTGTATCCTATGAATCAGGTTTTTGGTGACTTTATTCAAGAATTTCCACCTAATCACGATTCCTTAGAACTCAGTTTTACACCTACATCTGAGCGCATTAAGAATCGATGGCGCAATCAACGACTTTCAGCTCATTTTATGGCTGACTATATTGGGAATTTTCTACCATTAGATAAAGATAATCCCGAGGAAGAAAAGCGCATTAAAGAAATCAAGGGAGCGGTGAGCTATATCGCCAATGAGCTGTTGGAAAATGCGATGAAATTCCATCTAGAAGCCTCTAACACTAAGGTCAAACTCGGTGTTCATTTCTTAGATGCTGCGGAGCTGATTGTGGCCATTTTTACCAAGAATAGCACTGATCGCAACGGTGCCGATAAGTTTCAAGTATTTATCCAGACTCTGTTAGCCTGTGATCCAGAAGAGTTTTATATACAGCAAGTGGAAGCCAGCGCTGAGGACGAAAATGCTGAAATGTCTGGCTTGGGTTTTCTGACTATGATCAATGATTACCAAGCTGGGCTAGGCTGGAAATTTGAGCCACAACCATCAGCACCAGAAATTATCACGGTGACCAGCATGGCTCTGGTGAGTGTGTGAATTTAATTTATTTGAGTAGTCAGAATTATCCAATGATACTATATAAAAATACAACTATTGGTTGTAGATGGATAACAGCTCTTAGTCAGTCAAGCAGTTCTGATGAATCCCAGTAAAACCATGCAAAAGGAAGTTCAGTCCCATGAGTGCCCAGGAAATCAAAGGTGAAGATTACGTAGTTCGGTATGACGCCGATTCCGTCTCGGTCAGCTTTCAAGGGGAGTTAGCGTTGGGAGGTCCGAAGGAATACGCCCCAATTAATGAGCTGCTTACTGAGATTGCTGATGGCTCTCCTGAGGAAATGACTATTGACCTCAAAGCCTTGGCATTTCTCAATAGTTCAGGCATTAGTATGTTGTCTAAATTTGTGCTGGGTTTGCGCAAAAAAAAGGAGATTCAGTTAGTAATTTTGGGCTCCAATGATATGCCTTGGCAGGGTAAGTCTTTAAAAAATCTCCAAAAATTTCTTCCCAGTCTGAGGCTAGATATGGAATAGATTGTTGATACTTTACAATACATTTCACCGTGCATCGGCAGGAAGCCCATTCCTTAAGGGATGGGAGGAATATCCGCCTGCCGCTTTGCCGAGCGCGAGCTCACCATGCTTCGCAAAAGTTGTTTGTTAGTTGTTATTTGTTTTTTTACAAACAACCAACAACTAACAACTTGCTAACACGTTAGCGTAGCGGCACGTTAGCGTAGCGGGGCGAAGGAGGGTGCAATCCCCCGTGCTGTCTTCCGGGGGATGAGTTAAGAAAGGGAGCATCCCCAAGTTGTCAATCAACATTATCAGTACCTCAGCTTTCTGGTTGAGATGCTGAAGTGCTGAGGTGCGGATGTGCTAATTACCGATTGAGGGAGAAGTTATGCAGCTTGACCTATTTGCCATTCAACTTCAAGAAATACTACAAGAAGCGCTATATGTCCTGGTTGATCTGGTAACCAAGCTAGCTGGGGCAATTGGTCTATACGCCATCTTGTTTTATCTTTTGCGATCGCTTTTTCGCAAATTTGAACGGGACATTGCCTTGGTCACGCTGAATGTTTCTTCTGATCCTGTTTTAGCTATCTTTGTACTGACTGCATTTAAAATCACCATCCACAATACAGAAAGCTTGGCGAGGGTTGTTTGGTTAGAGCGAATATTCATCGGTGGCATTGTCATTGCCATCAGTTATTGGTCTCTACAGTTATTTAAGCAAGTTTTGATCTACTACCTGAAGGAGTATGCCACAGCTACCGAAGCGATGTGGGATGATGTTTTGATCCCTTTACTAGAAGGTGTGATACCCACGGTAATTGTCTTGGTGGGTGGTTCTGCTGTCCTGCAATTGTGTTTCGGGTTAGATTTAACTGGCGCCTGGTTAACTTTGGGTGGCGGTGCGTTTGTCATTGGTTTTGCAGTTAAGGATATTCTGGCTAACTTTTTCAGTGGTATTGTCCTCCTGTTGGATAGTCCCTTTCAGTTTGGGGATGTACTCCGGCTTGAAGGTGACAATGGTACTCAACTCGGTATCCTCCGCAAAATTGGGGTACGGGTAACTCGTTTCTATCTGTTTGAAACCCACACAGAGGTGTATATTCCTAACAGTGTGATGCAAGGCCAGAAGATCACTAACCTCAGTCGTCCGATTGAGCCGGTTTATTTTTTAACCACCATTGAGTTAAACCCCAAATGTGATCTAGAACAGGCGAAGAAAGTGATGCAGGAGATCATTCAAGCTCATCCTGATACTCTCGGAGATATTGAAACCAAATTGAATTGTTTGGAACGGTATTATGACTGGACAGATGTTGCCGATGACTTTGTCGCCAAAAAAGAAAATGGCAAGAAACGCTTACTCGCCGAAAATGCAGTCAATGAAAAACTAGCAGAGATAGAACAATCCCTAGAGGCGCTCATTATTACCCTTCAGTTTGTGGAAGAAGGAGGGTTAACCCAAGACGAAATAGAAACCGTGCAACAAGAATTTAGCGGTGTGCTGGAATTAATCGGTTTGACAGTAATTCATCAGTCTGCTGACAGTAAACGTTCGTTTTTCAAGCTCAAGCAAGTGCAAGCATCCTTGCATCTTGAAGAAACCCAAGATCCAGATTCCTTAATCAATCTGGTGCGTAAATGGTATCGAATTTGGTTAAGAGATCCCAATGTAGTGGATCAAGATGAATATGTGCTGCCAGAAATTTGGGAGCATAAAATAGAGCTCCTCAAGCGGCGTGTTCAGAAGTTGCATCAGAAAATTATGCATCCACTTTACGAAGAAACTCGATTAGATGATTATGTCAAAAGGTTAGTACAATGGTTACGTGATCGCTTCAAGCAAGCCCGCAGTAAGTGGCAGGAGCCTCAAGTAAGAATGGAAGGAGTGGTTCATTACGAAGGATACACCTATATCCAATTTATCCTCAACTACTATGTGGATGATATTCGTCTAGAAGATGGAGAACGAGGGATTAGAGTCAATAGTGATATTCACAGAGAGATTATGCGCCATCTCAAAGAAAATTGTCAAAGTCCAGGAGTTTGAAAGCTGATATTTCGTCGTTATTCACAGCAAGAAATCCGGTTTCTAGGAATACTTGACCAGTTCTCTAGGATATCTACAATTTAATTGGGAATGTGGGTTGGAAGGTTTTTGCTCTCGATACCTATCCCTAATTACCAATTCTTTATTCCCCAGGTTATCGTTAGGGCTAGTTTTGTATCAAAATTCTTTCAAATGCCTTAAGAGACACAGGCTGGAAGCCTGTTCCACAGAATAAATGTACTTTATCTATAGGCGCACACTTATTTCACTATCAGATAATAGTAGCAAAAAACAATAGCAAATGCAACCAACTAATAACTTTGGAACTGATATCCTGCCAGTGCCTTGTTGCCTGCTCCCTTACGCCAAAGTTGAAAAACCCAAATCTGGAGGCACATCTTGCCATCTCCCTGGACCAACTGCTTGAATCGCTTCCTTGAGGTCAACATCCCCAGTATAGAGAGCACGACCAATAATCACACCAGTTACTCCCAATGGTTCCAGAGCCAGCAGACTCAATAAATCAGTAATAGAACTGATACCACCAGAGGCAATCACCGGCAGTGAAACTTGACTAGCAAGTGTCCTCAAAGCATCCAGATTCGGTCCAACGAGAGTACCATCCCGGTGAATATCGGTATAAATAATAGCAGCAACTCCCAAATTACTCATCTGTTGAGCAAGTTCCGTTGCCTCAACTTCCGAGGTTTCCAACCAACCGCGAGTAGCAACCTTACCCTGACGAGCATCAATACCCACCACAATTTTGCCAGGAAACTCTTGACAAAGTTGTGCTACCAATGCTTGGTTTTCCACCGCTACCGTACCCAAAATTACTCGCTCGACCCCAGTATCCAACAACTGAGTCACACCAGCGCGATCGCGTAATCCCCCTCCTACTTGTACCGGAATGCCTACTGCTTGAACAATAGCAGCAATAGTCTTAGTATTTACCGGATATCCCTGCTTAGCACCATCAAGATCAACAACATGCAACCGAGTTGCTCCCTGCTCAACCCACTGGCGAGCCACTTCAATCGGGTTATCATTAAAAACTTGGGATTGTGCATAATCCCCCTGATACAAACGTACACACCGACCTTCAAGTAAATCAATTGCTGGGATAATTTCCATTATTTGTTGTTTGTTGTTTGTTGTTTGTTGTTTGTCGTTTGTTGTTTGTTGTTTGTTGTTTGTCGTTTGTTGTTTGTCGTTTGTTGTTTGTTGTTTGTTGTTTGTTGTTTGTTGTTTGTTGTTTGTTGTTTGTTGTTTGTTGTTTGTTGTTTGTTGTTTGTTGTTTGTTGTTTGTTGTTTGTTGTTTGTTGTTTGTTGTTTGTTG
>JAAHGR010001189.1 GCA_010672425.1 Symploca sp. SIO2E6 | reverse complement strand
ATATCAATTCCGGTTGTATCGGAATGATTAATAATTTGGCTTTTTGGTTAGAAAACATAGACGCTGGCGGGCGCAAGCATTGCGCCCCTACCAGAGTGAATATTATACCAATATAGCCGGAATTGATATGACCCCTCCGGTAAAAGGCGTAACCCACCCCCCAACCCCCTCCCAGGAGCAGGGCTGTTTCATTCCCAGGGAGGCGTAAATTGTCAAGGGGAAAATCAATGAATTTCGACCCAAAGATTAACAATTTTGACCGGATAAACAAGAAATTGGTCGCCAAAATTGAGTTTTAGGGTATTGACAAAAGCGCATCTTGATCGAATGAAACAGCCCTGCCTCCCAGGAGGGGGAGCCCAGAAGAATCACACGAGGGGGAACCCAGAAGGGGAGGCTCCGGTTCCCCTCTTGGGAGGGGCTAGTGTTGGGTTAGTCGGCATATACCATACAGCGCTTTGCGATGTTATGAGGTACAGTAAGAAAAATCCCCCTAAATCCCCCTTAGAAAGGGGGACTTTTACTGCCCCCCTTTCTAAGGGGGGTTGGGGGGATAAAGGTGTACCACATAACAGCGAAAACTGCTGTATATAGCGCTACGCACCTGACGGGGCGACAAAAATAGCTAAAACCCTTGTATATCAATGCTTTTAGCGAACACCGATAGAAGAAAAATAGGCGTGTTTTTCTCATGTTCGGGTAAATCATTCCCCATGAAGCCTCCCCAAAGCCTATAAAATCGTTGAGACGCTTAGGTCAAATCAGCCTTCGCCAACTCTATTTTTTTAATTGCTAGGAAGCTATAATCATTACTAAACAAAGGTTGTAGCTATAGTTGTCACCCCGTCAGGCCTTTTTCAGAAGAAGAAACCCAAGACATGCTCACCAATATCGGTAAATTGATGGGGTTAGAGTTTGATCAGGAAACTCCCCAACAAATCCATCGGCAAAGCGGTGGACATCCCTTTGTCTCCCGCCAACTTACTCGCTTCTTAACGGAAAAGCTTAAGCAAGAATGTGCTAAGCTACCTAAGAGCGGCAATGCCGTCATTGAATGGACAAAAGCAGAGCGCTATTTAGAAAAATCCTTGACTCGTAGAGGTGAGTTAAAAAATTTCTTAGGGAAGAGTATTTGGGAAGATTTAGAAAAACGAGACTTTCCAGCCGCGATCGCTGTCCTCAAGGTGTTAGCCTGTAACGAAAATTTAATCACAGAGGGTATAACCGAACAAGGATTGCTCAACCAACTCAGGGATAATTTCACCAAGAACCAATGTCTAGATGCCTGCCTCTGGCTAACGGATGTCGGATTGTTGTACCACGAGGAAGTGGAGTATCAGGATTTTTACAAAACACGGATGCCACTCTTCTCGCGGTGGATACTAATGCAGATGACAGATAAGGATTAGGCCATCCTTTTGGGAGCATCCCATTTTGGCGAGTTGTCTCATTTAATAGGACTGAAACCCTTGCCATGTCGTTCTTTTGCTAATGTTTTTTCCAAAATGGGATGCTCCCATCCTTTTGCTATTTCTATTTTCAGCAAGAGTAATAAGTAATACCAAATCCGGTATAGATAGGCCCGTTATCTTGAGGATAAGGCTCCAGGGCAGAAGGAAAAGAAGGAAAAGAAGGTTTAA
>JAAHGR010001188.1 GCA_010672425.1 Symploca sp. SIO2E6 | reverse complement strand
AACGCGTGAGCATACATAGTCGCTCCTTCGATATTTAGCGACGCCTCGTTGGCAACCATACGTCCAAAGAAAGCAATATCTGGAGCATCTGCTACACCTGCTTCCTTGATGGCATCAACGATTGCGCCCAAAAGAATCTTTCTTTTTTTCTCTGCCGCCTTTTTTTCCTTCTCGGAGAGCTTTTCCCCGGCGGGGTTGGCCTTTCCGAAGATCTCTAGGAGCAACTCCATATTACCGGCTGTTTTGATTGCTGCATTCGCTAATTGAGCGGGGGACAACCAAATGAGAGCAGGAAGATATAGACGACCAGCATCATCCTCTTTCGCTGCATTCATCCCCTTTTTATCAAGCAGCTTGGACAGAACTTCGATGGACACCTCCTTCGCTATGTCTTTTGGTACATCGAGCGAAATCATTTTTTTGGCTAGAGCCTCGTGTGCTAACCTAGTCCTTTCGCTGTGGGTTGGGTTACCAAATTGCCTTTCATTGAAATTTAGACGGTGTGCTCTTTTTTGGCATTGGCTTGAGATGCGCGCCCGCCGCACGCCGCCGAAAATGGCGGACTTCGGAGAACCGACATCGTCGCGGTTAAGGCAGGATACAGGATAAGACTGCAAGATATGGATTTCTATGAGTTTCATGATTCTAAGGATTATTTCTGAGATTGAAGTTTTTAGCGGGAATCCTAGCTTACCCAGCATGAGTAACGTGGATGAAATCGAGGCCGCCATCGCTCGACTCCCCAAGGAAGCCTTCTGGAAGTTGACGGACCGTCTGTTAGAGCGTCGCGAGACGGAGTGGGATGTTCAGCTCGAAGCGGATGTGGAGGCCGGGCGCCTCGACGCGCTTTGGGAGCAGGCGGAGAAGGAAATCGATGCCGGAGAAACCACCGATCTGGATGCGTTCCTCGACAACAAAAAGCTTTCGGACTGAGTTTGCCGCCCTGCCGCGCGCGGTCCAGCTGCTGGCCTACAAGAACTATCGACTCTGGCGAAAGTCTCCCTCTCACCCCTCGCTTCACTTCAAGGCCATCGGACCGTTTTGGTCGGTCAGGATAGGGAGGGCGCACCGAGCACTCGGCCGCGAAAAGGACGGCTGCCTCTACTGGTTTTGGATCGGTCATCATAAGCGCTACGATGCGTTGCTTAAGCGGAAGTGACCGGGGCTAGGCAGAGCATGCCAAAGCCAAATGCCTTTGCTGTTCCGATCCCATGGACCGCCGCTTTCCGAAAGGTTTCGCGATCCCTCACGACGAGAAGACCGGTAAACTCCGTGGCTGCGTGTGCGCCGCCCATACCCTTCTTGAGAAAACTCTGCCGCGGGTGAGGGATGGTGCGCAGCGTATCCAGATCTACGGAGAATCCATGCTGCTCAGCTTTCCGGACAATCCAATCGACCAGGTCCTCGCGCTTGGAAATCGCTTCGCGCCGCCCGTTTTTCTTCCTTTGGCCGGTGGCGTCGCGCACCACGCGCTTCCGTGTGGGGTTGGCTAAGAGCGAGAAGCGATAACGTTCGTATTCATAAAATGAATTTGCTATCGACTTTGACAGCCACCCGTCTACCGGACACCAGTCTGGACGCGTCGGCGGTTCCGGAGAGTGAATGAGGAGGCGAAAACCGTCGCCGGTATCGTCGACTCGCGA
>JAAHGR010001187.1 GCA_010672425.1 Symploca sp. SIO2E6 | reverse complement strand
TCTCAAGAGCTCGCCTTGGAGCACTTTGTGCCCCCAATTGAATAAGAGAAACACTATTTCCTACCTCCTTGGAACCTCCTTGGAACCTCCTTCCTCCTCCCTCGCCTCCTGCCTCGGAGCCTCCTGCCTCCTGCCTCGGTGTTTCTCGAGAGTAATGAGTAAAAGGTTTTCGGCTGTGTCTATAATAAAGACATGCATCCCACGGCTTAAGCTTAGGGAACTCCAAGAAATAAATCATCCCATTGTTTGGAGTTGTCTTACTCCCCCAGCTCCCCCAGCTCCCCCAGTTCTTGAATCCCTATGAGTGTCAAACCTGGGTTAAACTGAATCTCAAGACTCAACTAGTCCATAAAAATTTAGTAAGGAAGCTCTTAAACCTATGCCAGTACAGTTATTGATTGTCAAAAGTATCGCTCAATTCTTCGAGCTCTACATGATTATCCTCGTGGTTAGAATTTTGTTAACCTGGTTTCAATCTATGAGCTGGGCGAACCAAGTTGCTTCTTTCTTAAGTCCCATGACAGACCCCTACCTAAACATTTTCCGTTCATTCATCCCAGCAGTTGGCGGTTTAGACTTCTCTCCAATTATCGCGATTTTTGTTCTACAAATACTAGCTCAATTGTTTGTTACCGCTGCCAGTTCAATTGTACTATAATGCTAAGGCACAAGGGAAGGGGGAAGGGGGAAGAGAGACAAGGGAGACAAGGGAGACAAGGGAGACAAGGAAGATATTCCCAATTCCTAATTCCCAATTCCCAATTCCCAATTCCCAATTCCCCAAACAACCAACAACCAACAACCAACAACCAACAACCAACAACCAACAACCAACAACCAACAACCAACAACCAACAACCAACAACCAACAACCAACAACCAACAACAAACAACCAACAACAAATAACCAACAACAAACAACCAACAACAAATAACCAACAACAAACAACCAACAACCAACAACCAACAACACTTACCGACGCACTCTGCCGGTAAAACCGGAGGCTTTAAATTGCTTGAACTGTAGTGGCGTTGGTTGACTAGACGAAACAGTAATCCTCAATTCAAAATCACTGACGCCTGGTGGGACTTCTTCAATGGAACCTAGCCGATTCCGATTTTGCATGACTGGATTACCATTGGCATCGTAAATACGACCAAAAATATCAGCATTGACAACTAATTTGCCAGACTTGTTAGTGGCTTTCCCCGTAACGAGGAAGCAATCAGCTGCTCTACCAGAACTACCACCAGGTATGACGGTTCCTTCTGCTACTTCTGGGGGACATTCATGGTAAGCAAGGTCTGAGAGTTGAATTTTGGTTAAGGCTAGTGCAGGGGGAGTAAACAAACAACTAGCGACTAAAAAAATACAAGCGGTAGTAGTGGCAGCCAACCAAGCTCGAAATTTCATAGAAAATTTTGGGTCTGAAACCCCATCCTAGAAGGACGGCTTTACTATTTAACAGTAGCATTTAACAAAATGAACTCATCACTCATTACTCTCAAGAAACTATTTTAGATTTTAGATTTTAGATTTTAGATTTATTTAGATTTTGGATTTTAGAATTGAATCAACACAAGCCTGAGGCTCCGAGAGGAGGAAGGAGGCGGGAAATAGTGTTTCTCTTATTCAATTGGGG
>JAAHGR010001186.1 GCA_010672425.1 Symploca sp. SIO2E6 | reverse complement strand
TCCAATGTTGGGTTACGCTACCGCTTCACCCAACCTACTTTAACCCAGTCGGTAGGGTGAGAACATCGAAAACCTTTGTGAAGATTTGAACGGCGTTTACAACTAGTCCGATTTAACCCAATCGGTAGGGTGTCGCTATTATTTTTCATTTGTTCAATTGTTTTGACAGAAACTAATTCAAGAATTTGTGGCAATTGTTCTCCAATAGAATAACGCTGTTGAGGAGCGAGTATTATTCCCCGATGAGACTTACCCTCGGTTAAATACTGAGTGTGTAAGCGGTAAAAATCTCCTCAATTAAAAGTATATAGTACTCTTCCTTGACGAGTAGCATAATCTAATTGTTCTGAATCCGAGCATCCCAACGTCCCTGCTTCTGTAGCAGTTATTACATCTATTCCTCTTGCTCTTAAGGCTGCAACAAGGGCTTGATCCATTGAGTCTTCATCCAGATATAATGTCAACATGACTATCGATTTAGCTTCAACTCAAGCCACTCCTGTTTAAATTGTTTCACCTCAGCTTCTTCTTGAGCTAAATCAGCCTCAATTTCTTCGCGATTAGCATGATAGTAAGTTAAAGCCGCATAAATCTTCGCTAAATCTAGATTGGGATGTCCGACCCGGTTTAAAATTTCTTCACCGAGTCAGTCCTACCTTGTACCAAGAAACAAGGCGACGCACTGTAATTCCTGTACCAGCAATTATTGGTCTTCCTCCTCTAATTTCTGGAGAACGATTAATCAAAGTTCCAATTTCAATTATTGTCGTAGTCATTGCCCAATTGTATTTTTGTTCGGTTCAATAGATGTTAGGTTCAGCCAACTCAACCCGCAGCTTGCCATTTTCCAGGGTGATAGGTAGGTTGGGTGTAACGTTCGCGTAGCGTCGGTCGAAGGAGAAGTGAAACCCAACGCAACACACAAGAAATGTTGGGTTACGCTAGCGCTACACCCAACCTACTTATTCCAGCATTTTAGCTGTGCCACGGCATTACGTTAATTCAAACTTGACATTACTGGTTTCAACTATCAGGGGTGTTGAGCATAGGAAGCGATTTTTTATGACATTACGGTAGATTGAGTAATTTTGTGCTAGACTAATTGAAGTGCATCAATGTAGCGCTTATGTCTCAAAAATTTTGACCACCTAGAGAAGCGGCTGCAGCGAAGGGGTGTTCATCGGCGAACGTTGACTTGATGGGAGCAACAGGGCAAAATTGTAGCTATCCGTACTCCGTCTTGTCAAAGGAGGTATGATGTAGAATCTTATCAGAAAAAGAAATGATTGAAGATATTTTGGCAATTGTTCATATATTTTCTTGTAGCTTGTATGGATTGAGAAAATACAAAAAGCCAATTTCAAGTGATGTAGAACTACAGTCCAGGATGCTCCAAGTAGAAAGACATATAATAGATAGGCAGCATAATTTTTTTAAAACTCTAGATGATTTGGCTTTTAAATCAAAAAATTTATACAATAAAGCCAACTACTACATGAGACAAAACTTCTTTGAAAAGGGAGGAAAACTCAATGACCGTCTCAATATTAAAGAACTGTATGCTCTGACCAAGCCAACTGAATCTTATGCAGCATTACCTCAAAAAGTAAGCGCCGGGGTAATTAAACAAGTAATTCATGACTGGA
>JAAHGR010001185.1 GCA_010672425.1 Symploca sp. SIO2E6 | reverse complement strand
AAACGCTAGAGCGTCGGTCTAGTATTCCGAGAAACCGGGTTTCTTGCTGACATTTCGCTCTCATAGCCAAAATTATCCCAGAAACCCGGTTTCTTGCATCATGATTACCTGGTGGTTGAGAAACCGGTTTTCTTGTTGACATCTCGCTTTCCAAGCCAAAATTATCCCAGAAACCCGGTTTCTGGCATCATGATTACCTGGTGGTTGAGAAACCGGGTTTCTTGCTGACATTTCGCTCTCATAGCCAAAATTATCCCAGAAACTCGGTTTCTGGCATCATGATTACCTGGTGGTTGAGAAACCGGTTTTCTTGCTGACATTTCGCTCTCATAGCCAAAATTATCCCAGAAACCCGGTTTCTGGCATCATGATTACCTGGTGGTTGAGAAACCGGTTTTCTTGTTGACATCTCGCTTTCCAAGCCAAAATTATCCCAGAAACCCGGTTTCTGGCATTGTGACTCCACTCTTATAGCTTGTCACACAAATCGCGATCTTCGTCCTGCGCATTGTACTTCAAATAATCCTGCACCCAATCGCAACCAGACTCTAGCTCATTAAGGCTGAGAATCTGATCCAATTTCCAGAGAATCACCGTCTGATCCTCACTGGCTGAAGCTACCATCTTGCCATCCGGACTGAAAGAAACTCCCCAAACCCCGCCAGTATGACCATATAAGGTTTTCTTCAATTTGCCGTCCCTTCCCCAAATTTTGACGGTTTTGTCCCCACTACCAGTGGCAATCATCTTACCATCAGGACTAATTGAGGCTCCCCTAACTGTCTCTTGGTGATCTTCTAACATATGTAGAAACTTACCTTCACTACTCCAGAGTTTAGCAGTTTGATCAGAACTAGCTGAAACAATTAAATTATCGGCAGAACCGATAAAAACATCGTTAACTGCATCCTTATGCCCGATTATGGTTTTGAGTAAAGTACCTTCCTGGTTCCAGAGTTTGACAGTCCTGTCCTCACTACCGGAAACAATAATTTGATGCTCAGGACTAATAGAGATTCCCCATACTTTCTCCTTATGTGCTGTTAGGCTGTTTTGCAGACTGCCGTTGAGGTTCCAAAGTTTGATGGTTTTGTCTCCACTTCCTGAGACAATGGTCTTACCATCAGGACTGAAGGCTACTCCCCAAACTTCATCAGTATGCCCTTCAAGAGTGTTCAAATCCTCACCCTCAAGGTTCCAGAGTTTGATGATATTGTTCTTACTTGATGAGGCAATGGTCTTATTGTCAGGACTGAAGGCAACTCCGTAAACTTCCGCGTCATGCCCTTCGAGGGTTTGGAGTAAAGTACCTTCTGGGTTCCACAGTCTAACTGTTTTGTCATCAGAAGCTGAAGCAATCCTCTTACCATCAGGACTGAAATTTACTCCGATAACCACATCGCTGTGTTCACTAAGAGTAGTCAGGAACCTACTCTCTAGGTTCCAGAGTCTGACAGTCTTGTCCCAACTCGCGGAAGCTATTATCTTACCATCGGGACTGAAGACAACCTCAAAAACTCGATCACGATGTCCTTCGAGGGTTTGGAGCAAAGTACCTTCTGGGCTCCAGTTTACGGAGTTACCATCAGCTCTGATGGTAAAATTGCCTCAGCAAGTGCAGATAATACTATCAGACTCTGGAGCCC
>JAAHGR010001184.1 GCA_010672425.1 Symploca sp. SIO2E6 | reverse complement strand
TCTTCTAACCGTCGCAAAGCAGTACAGAAGTTAGCGAAGAAACACCTCAAGGTAAGCAGACAGCGTAAAGATTTTGCTGTCAAAACAGCAAAGGCGCTTGTCCAGTCTAACGACTTGGTAGTCTATGAAGACTTGCAGGTGAAAAACATGGTTAAAAATCGTCATTTAGCTAAGTCTATTAGTGATGCATCATGGTCATTATTCACTGATTGGATTGACTACTATACCAAAGTTTTTGATACTTGGGCAATAGCAGTTGCCCCTCACTACACATCTACTGATTGTTCTGTGTGTGGTACGCGGGTTAAAAAATCTTTGTCTACTCGTACCCATAGATGTCATAGTTGTGGAACAGTTATGCACCGTGACCATAATGCTGCCAAACTAATTCTGCTCAAAGGAATACACAGTACCGTAGGGCATACGGGATCTAAAGCTTGTGGACAGAACAACCTCTGTTTAGGTGGGGAAACTCCTCTAATTTAAGTTGGCTGGATGAAGCAAGAATCCCACGTGCTTACAGCCGTGGGAGTGTCAACAAAATAATCGGGTAGGGTAGGCGATCGCACAATTAAGCGAGAGTCAACACATCTCAATCACACTGACAATGTCTTCATCCTCCGTGGAACTGGCATCTTGCCAGTAGAATGATTCTGCGATCCTTCAAAACGCGAGCAAGATGCTCGCACTACTCTATTCTGATCAGAGATTACAAACAGGCTAGAAGCCTGTTCCACGGGATAGCCAACCTACCTATTGCTGGAGTTGAGTGTGATCGCTAACTAACTTTTCGCTATTCAAGGTTACACCATTCTGCCAAAGTTCGTACTCGCTTATATCAATCTCATCAATCCTCAATTAAACGTTTTGCTCAATACCGTGACAATGTATTAAATCAAATTCAAGGGACTATTCGCCATGATATCTAAAAGCATTACTTTTGCTGAGCTGGAAAAATGGTTGTTAAAGCTAGGCTTTGCAGTATTACCCACAACGGGTAATCATCAAGTATTCAAGCACCAAGGTTCAGGAGAATTAGTAGTTTTACCTGATTATCCCCAACAAGCTTGGGTTGACACCACTCATCTAGTTGCAGTGCGTCGAATTTTACTCGAATATGAATTACTCAAGGAAGAATCATTGGATTTATTTGTCGCTAAAGTTCCAAGTTGACCAGAGAAATTTTAGATTTTAGATTTTAGATTTTAGAATAAAACGGTCACAAGCCCCTAAATTTATTTATGGAATAAATGGCTAGACCCACTCAGCCTGGAGGATATTTGGACTGAGTTAAAAGGCCAACAGGATTACGCCAACCCTAAAAAGTGATCAGCGAAGCTGGTGCCGGAGGCGATCACACAATTAAGTCAAAGTCTACACATCTCAATCACACTGACAATTTCTTCATCCTCCGTGGAACTGGCATCTTGCCAGTACAATGATTCCGGCTCCTTCTAAGGCGCAAACAGGCTGGAAGCCTGTTCCACAGGAGATTGTTCTAGGGAAAATAACTCTACTATTAATCTTTTGTTACGAGGTACAGTAAAAACGACTAGGAAGAAATCTATCCAATCTTGACAACTGATTCAGATGTACCTCATTGCAGCGGGAACCGCTGTAATTGTTTTATCCTCCATTATCTTGATTTATA
>JAAHGR010001183.1 GCA_010672425.1 Symploca sp. SIO2E6 | reverse complement strand
CCAGGGTCATCCAGGATATTTAGTTCCTCAAGGAGCAATTATGATGTGGTCAGGAACTGTAGACAATATTCCTCAAGGTTGGGTTGTGTGCGATGGAGACAATGGAACCCCCGATCTTCGCGATCGCTTTTTGCTTGGGGCTGGAGGCAAGAAGGACACTACCCACAAAAAAGCAGGCACTCCTGGTGGTTCTAAATCAGTTACCTTACAAGAACAGAATATGCCCAGTCACACCCACACTGCCAATGTGACAGATCCTGGGCACAGTCATAGCATTGATAGAATTTTACATGAGAGTTCAACAGATGAGGATGACGACTCTTTGCCAGTTTACCGCCGGAATCGCGAATCAAACATCTCGACAGAGAATGCTAAAACAGGTATCTCAGTTTCCCTTGAATCTACAGGAGGAGGACAACCATTTGATATTATCCCTCCCTATTATGCCTTATGCTTTATCATGAAACTCTAGAGCGTCGATTCAGAAACCAGCGTGCGCGTAGACGCAAACGTCTCGCTCACGCTTAGGTAAAAAGCGAGCAAGATGCTCGCACTACTGGCGTGATACAGCTCAAAGGAGATAATAGATGTAGGTTGGGTCAAGGAACGAGACCCAACAGTAACCAAACCAATGTTGAGTCATGCGATGCGCTCAAAGAATATAATAGATGTACGTTGGGTCAAGGAACGAGACCCAACATCAGCAAAACCAATGTTGGATTCGCGATCGCCCTCAAAGGAGATAATAGATGTAGGTTGGGTCGAGGAACGAGACCCAACATCAGCAAAACCAATGTTGGATTCGCGATCGCCCTCAAAGGAGATAATAAATGTAGGTTGGGTCAAGGAACGAGACCCAACAGCAGCCAAACCAATGTTGGATTCGCGATCGCTCTACCCAAAAGCAACCAAACCAATGTTGGGTCACGAAGAAAGCTCTACCCAACCTACCTATTCTACTATTTTAGATGTAGGTTGGGTCGAAGAACGAGACCCAACAGTAACCAAACCAATGTTGGACTCGCGATCGCGCTCAAAGAATATAATAGATGTACGTTGGGTCAAGGAACTAAACCCAACAAAAACCAAACCAATGTTGAATTCGCGATCGCGCTCAAAGGATATAATAGATGTACGTTGGGTCAAGGAACTAAACCCAACAAAAACCAAACCAATGTTGAATTCGCGATCGCGCTCAAAGGATATATATAGATGTAGGTTGGGTCGAGGAACGAGACCCAACATCAGCCAAACCAATGTTGGATTCGCGATCGCTCTACCCTGCTCCCTGCGAATAACTCTACTAGCAAGATGCCAGTTCCACCCCCTTCAGTTTTGGGAAGATTGATCTGAGAGTTGTTGAAGTTGTTGGACTTGTTCAACGGACAAGCCTGTCCCCTCAGCTACTAGCTCAATGGATGAACCAAGCTCTAAAAGCTTGAGTGCGATTTCTAGCTGTTTCTCTTGACCACCTTCTTGGCGACCTTTTTGGTAACCTTCAGCACTCACTTCCTGATAAAATCTAGTTTGTTTCCATTCTGTAAGTCCAAACATTACTTCCAACTCCCTCCAAGGACGTTTCGGAAATTTATACACCAAAGCTTGTTCTATTAATTCTATCGCATTCCTTTGCTGTGCCACTGGCAGAGCTCGCG
>JAAHGR010001182.1 GCA_010672425.1 Symploca sp. SIO2E6 | reverse complement strand
TAGATTTTAGATTTTAGATTTATTTAGATTTTGGATTTTAGAATTGAATCAACACAAGCCTGAGGCTCCGAGAGGAGGAAGGAGGCGGGAAATAGTGTTTCTCTTATTCAATTGGGGGCACCATCTGCTCCTCAGGAGCTCTTGATAAACTAGGGAATTGGGAATTGGGAATTGGGAATTGGGAATTTTAGATTAAAGAGTGCTAAGTAGGTAGGCATAAATAAACGAACATTGGTGACAAATATTAAGGGGACTAAAATCCTCTTCCCTTCTGCCTTCTGCCTTCTGCCCTCTGCCTTGTCCCAACGATAAATATTAAGACCAACCTACTTATTATTCTCCTATTGCTTGCAATCCCAATTACTTTTTGCTAATATCATTAATATTGGAGAAGGTGTGCGCATATAAACTATCTAACACCTACAACCTAATCATGGTTCAACTTCAACCGTCCCAATCTAGGCAAAAATCTTTGCCCACCATGTATGATTTACCTAGCGAAGACCCGGAGGAATCTGGTTTAGTGGACGAATTTCACGATTTTCAACCGAATTTCTTGAAAAAGACCTGTCGATCTCCTAATTACTCTCCTCTTGATTATTTTATTGCTAAAGATATCAATTTGTACTATGATAGTGAACAACCTTTGTGGTACAAGCGACCGGATTGGTTCTTAGCCTTGGGTGCTCAGCGCAGTAGAAATCAGCAAGAACTACGCTTGAGCTATGTGATGTGGCAAGAAGAAGTAGCTCCATTTTTGGTGGTAGAGTTGTTGTTCCCTGGAACAGAGAACGAAGATTTAGGGTTGACAGAGCGCAAAAAGAAAGAACGACCGACGAAATGGGAAGTTTACGAAAAGATTCTACAAGTTCCTTATTACGTTATTTACGATCGCTATAACAATAAGTTTCGCGCTTTTGTGTGGCAATCGGGGAAATATGAAGAATTAGAGCTCTCCCTTGGAAGATTGTGGTTAGAAGAGTTAGGATTGGGTTTAGGTTTATGGGAGGGGAGTTATGAGGAAGTAACAGGAAAGTGGTTGCGCTTTTACGATAGCATGGGCAATTGGATTCCCATACCAGAGGAGAGAGTTGAGCAAGAACAACAACGTGCTATTCTAGCTGAGGATGATCGCGATCGCGAACGACAAGCCAAAGAACAAGAACGAATAAGGGCAGATAATGCAGAAGTTACGATCCAACAGTTACGCGATCGCCTCCTGCAATTGGGGGTTGATCCCAATAGCTTGCCCTAGTTAGGGTTTGCTGCATAAGTATGTAATATCATGTTCGGTTAATCACTTACACTTTGGTGGCAATAAGGCTCCGAGGCAGGAGGCTCAGAGGCAGAAGGCAAGAAAGAAGGTTGCAAGGTGGGAGGGAATTATAACTGTTTATCCTTTCCTTGATATAAGTCACGTCAGACAAAGGTTTCAAGCATTTGATAGTTAAAATTGTGCAAGGTTTTTGTATCTTTTAGCCCAAAAACCTTGCACTATCGTAGGGTAACACCTGGTTAAATTGGGAAGATACAGCAGTTTTCGCTGTTATGTGGTACACCTTTATCCCCCCAACCCCCCTTAGAAAGGGGGGCAATAAAAGTCCCCCTTTCTAAGGGGGATTTAGGGGGATTTTTCTTACTGTACCTCATAACAT
>JAAHGR010001181.1 GCA_010672425.1 Symploca sp. SIO2E6 | reverse complement strand
CCGCATTGTTACTCAGGGGTATGAGGGCTCTGTCTAGCTGATATTCTAGGGCAGAGAAGCCTTTCTGTCCCGGAAAAGTTTGAAACTTCCCAGGATCTAAACCCAGGTTATCAATATCTTGTTGGCTAATGGGCACGGTAGCAGAGTAAACAAAAAAGCTTTTCTTGAGAGCTGAGCCTGCTTTATACCAATCACTACTTCCTACTAAATTAGCGCCGGTTTGCACTAGTGCTCTACAGTTATTACTAGCTGAGGCATCATCTTGAGGTGGAGTTCTTGCTTCTACCGGTATTCTCTGTCTAGAGAATTGTCCGTCAGCCCCCCGAGGTGGACTTTCAAAGTAGATGCCGTAGAAATTGAAGCTATCGAACAAGCCATCGTTATTGGTGTCAACTGGATATCTCCAGGCTGTTCTAATTTCCTTGCCTTGGTATGTAACTACCAGAGGAACCTCAGCGTCTGCAGCACCTGGAGTCCCCAATGTATAGGTAGCTAAGTTCCCATAAGTAGGAGCACTGCCCACCATGACACTATTGAGAGATGCTTCTGAGGGGGTAGCTCTTGGTAGCAAGGGGTCGTTGAACAAGGCATTGAGTTTCGCTACAGCTCGTTCAATCGTCGGCGTCGCCGCTGCCATCACTGCACTATCAACCCTGACATTCCCCGCATTTTTCGCTCGATCAAAGGAGCGAATCGTCACAGCAGTAGTTAGCAGAACTACTACCAGGGTTACCATAACTACTGTGGGCAAGACAAAACCGGCTCTTGCCCAACGGGAGCGACGACTAATCACCATCAAGCTCCGCAACAGCCAATTCATTAAGCTTTTGGTGATCTGTTTAGCTAGGTGTAAAATTTGTTTGTAGAGCTGGTAGATAACATTCCTTTGCTTTTTGCTGACTGACATGGTGATTTACCGGTCAAACTGGAAAGATAGTTGTTAATAATTGTTGTTTATCTAGGGATTAATCTGGGGACAGTAAGCATTCCTGCCGTGCCAGGTTCCATATTTTTATCTTACCCACGGGTCGGGAAAACCGATCACCAATAGGCAAAAAATTACCACTTAGGACTTATATCAAGTTCGGTAGAATACTTACTTAGGTGGCAATACAGAACCCACCCCTAACCCCTCCCAGGATATTGGCGAATCAGGGGTGTGACCTCTCATGTCAGTTTTTCGTTATCCTGCTATAGGTAGAGGCGTGCCATGGCACGTCTCTACCCTTCATGGCAATATCGACTCTAAGATGGTCTTTTTACCAACACCTTCCGACCAAAGCTTTAATATTCCTCTCACTCGCAGATGATGGGTAACACAAGGGTATCCCAGTTGAACGAGATGTTGCCGATTCAATAACTCCAGAGCCTCCAACTCAGGAATACTAAGCTCTGTCTGCCAAGCGTTGAGGCGTTCTTGAGAAACTGGCTGGAGGGTCTTTTCATGCCATTTCAGTCGGTGGGTTGGCACTAAGCCTTCTTGAGCATTCTTGTGGTAAAAATTGAGCATCGAGTCACTAAATTCCCTACCTAGCCAGTGACAAATTTGTCGCATTTGTGCTTCAGGATTGGTTACTAACTGCTCGTAGTAGATAGTCAAAAATTGTGGATGGTTGTGATACTGTTCAAATAGCTGGGCAACCTTATGCCATTTTTGGC
>JAAHGR010001180.1 GCA_010672425.1 Symploca sp. SIO2E6 | reverse complement strand
CTGGTTGGTTATCAGCGGCATATATCAGCAAATTGCTCGATCTGCAAAAGAACCAAAATTATTCAGTAAAGGTCGTAGAATCTCCAGATATCCCAACAATTGGAATTGGTGAAGCAACAATTCCGACTATTATTGAGATATTCCAATTTCTTGATATATCTGAAGATAAATGGATGCGTAAGTGTGATGCGACATTCAAACTGGGAACGCGGTTTGAAAACTGGTATGAGGGGAAAGAGGCATTTTGGCATCCAAATGCTAGAAAGTTTTTCCAGAAATCCGATCATTCCAAGCTTATTTTTGAGTGGTTAGAATATTCATTTTCTGGTGGAACATCATCATTTGAATCTTGCTTTGAAGCGATAATTTCATCATGTTTACAAAACAAATCGCCAAAATTGGAATCTGATATTCAATATTCTTCCAAGCTTGAGTATGCTTATCACTTTGATTCACGCAAATTTGCTGATTTTTTTCAATCTCACTGTTTGGAGTTAGGAGTCACTTTAATTAGTGATACTGTTCAAGAGGTATGCCTTGATGAAAATGGATATATCTCTCATTTAAATTGTGCTCATCACTGTATAACTGGAGATTTCTTTATTGATTGTACTGGGTTCAAAGGGCTACTAATTAATCAAGCCCTTCAGGAACCGTTTATCTCATATTCAGATTATCTTCTCTGTAACTCAGCGGTTGTTGCAGCAGATTCTCTTGAAACAAATGATAAGTTTAATTTCCAAAATAGAGAGATTAGGCCATATACAAATTCTAAAGCACTTAGCTCTGGTTGGATGTGGAATATTCCTTTGGTCTCCAAAACAAGTTATGGTTACGTATATTCTAATCACTGTATTTCAAAAGAAGAAGCAGAGAAAGAGTTTATTTCCGAACTTCCCTCATCGGTAACTCAATCACCACGTCACATTTCGATGCGAGTAGGAAGAACAAAACGTCCCTGGGTAAAAAATTGTTTGAGCGTAGGCTTAAGTAGTGGATTTATTGAACCATTAGAGTCTACCGGTATATTTATTATCGAATATGCTCTCTACTATCTAAGGTATTTCTTCCCTGATAAAAATCACAATCCAAAAATATCTGAACAGTATAATGATGTAATGAGAAAAGAATATGAAGAAATCTTAGATTTTGTAACAATGCACTATGTATTGAGTAAGCGTGAAAATTCAGAATTTTGGAAGCATTACAAATTTTCTGCTAGTTATCCTAGTTCTTTGTCAGATAAATTAGAAAGATGGACAGTTAGATGGCCAAATTCTCCTAATTAAATTAACGGACAATCATTTCCAGATTATTCATACTCCTGCATTCTTGCTGGTATGCAACGTTTTCCAAAATGTACTATGCCAAATGTAATTGAGAACAAGAATTCAGAGTACTTTTCTACGAAGATGACAACTTCACTAAATTTTCAAGTTGGAGAGCTTTTATCTCATTCTCAATTTTTGGGAAAGATTCATTACTCTAACTAGGAACACACTCCTATAATCTATAATTCCACTCCCTGATTACTTGAAAGTATTACTCACATTTTTTAGGACAAAATCATGAAATCACTAATTGAAATTATTCTGAATCTCGACTCTGTTGAATCCAATTTACTTTCTAAATTTGTTGTATCTATATTATTTGAAAACTACCATCTAATTGTTA
>JAAHGR010000118.1:6253-15259 GCA_010672425.1 Symploca sp. SIO2E6 | reverse complement strand
TGTAGACGTACTTTGGCTTAGTATAGACAACGGGAACTTGCTCACTCTGACTCCCTTGAGAGTAATAAGCCGCTAGATCAGCAGCTGCTGCAAATCGGCTTGCTCAGCGATCGCTCCTGGCTGTATGCGAAGTAGGACATGGCTACCGGGAATCTCCTGAGTGTGAAACCAAATGTCGTAATCTCCTGCCATTCGGAAGGTTAACTGATCATTTTGGCGATTGTTGCGACCAATCAACAATTCCAATCCGTTAGGGGTTTGATATTTATATGGCTTCGAGATATCGGTGGGAGCACGACTTGGTTGTTTGGGAGCACTTAGGTAATTTTGCTCAACTAATTCTGCACGAATTTCCTCTAGGGTCTGTAAGTCTTCTGGTGTACTATAGATATTTGATGTCTTTAAAAATGCCTTGACCTGCTCTAGATAAAAAATTTCCTCTTGTACCGCTTTGAGTAA
Source organism: Symploca sp. SIO2E6 (assembly GCA_010672425.1). Classification (GTDB taxonomy): domain Bacteria; phylum Cyanobacteriota; class Cyanobacteriia; order Cyanobacteriales; family Coleofasciculaceae; genus Caldora. The sequence continues at coordinate 14,800 of JAAHGR010000118.1, read as the reverse complement.
TGGTTCAACGGCATAGCGAGCCCGTTTGAGCTTTTGGTGCAGTTTGTAGAGGGATTGGGCATTTTGGATGGCATTCTGGGTAGGATTTAAAGGAATCTTGACTGGCTTGTTAGTCTCAAAGTCAGGCAGCTCAATACTTTTCATCCCTGGTTGCCAATGATGCAGGTATGCCATCAACAAGTCAGCTTGTTGTCGATGCTGGTCTGCTTGAGCAGATTGTTGCAAGCGGGTGGCAAAAGCAGCAGCTTTTTGAGCTAATTTATTGAGAAGATTGCTGAGTTTCTGACTTATTTGGTGGTGCAAGCGAGCAAACTCTTGTTGATTGAGCTGTGCGGTGTAATACTTATCGAGTACAGCTTGGACACTATCAGCTGGTTTAACCATGTCCCAGCCCATTACAGTATATCCTTGGTCTGTCCAGCCAGGTTGAAATTTGTTGTTGGTTGTTGGTTGTTGGTTGTTGGTTGTTTGTTGTTTGTTGTTTGTTGTTGGTTGTTTGGGAATTGGGAATTGGGAATTGGGAATTGGGAATTGGGAATTGGGAATTGGGAATTGGGAATTGGGAATTGGGAATTGGGAATCATCCCCTTTGTCTTCCTTGTCTTCCTTGCCTCCCTTGTCTCCTCTTCTCCCCATCTCCGCGTCTCCGTGTCTCCGTGTCCCCGCGTCTCCCCATCTCCCCTCCTCCATTCCCAAAACTTGCAGCCATTGTTGCCAGCAGGCAAATAGCTGTTGCCAGTCGGAGGTTGTTAGGTCTTGAGTGGATTGGTTGGGATCGAGACCAGCAGCTTGCACCAGGGAACGCACTAAGGTTGGACTTAAACCTCGGTAACTCTTGAGTAGCTGACGGTGTAAGGCTCCTGGTACTAAACTAACTCGTTCTTGCCAGCGCTGTTGAGATTCGCTTAATTTGGGTAATGTACCAGTAAGAGAGGGTGGTGGTTCATAGGGTTGGCCAGTTTGAATGGAACGGATGCTAGATTGTTGAGCACCAACTTGATGAGCAGCAGTAACAATTAAATTATCTGCACTAGTGAGGATGACATTACTGTACTTGCCCATAATTTCTACATATAGATGCCATCTGGCTGCTTCTCCTGGACGTTGAGCAAACTGCAAGTCTAATACCCTCTCCCAAGGTGCAATCTCTGTCATCCCGACTAAAGCAAAACCACCTAATTGATGCCGTAATTGATCACTGAAAGTAAAGGTATCCGTTAGACGGGGAGGGGGAGCCCCCAGGCAAATTCTTGCGGCTTGGGGATGCCAAGAAATTGTCAGCCAACCCCGACTTTTTAAAGTACGCAAGTTGAGGGAGAGCGTGTAGCGATCACGCTGATAAACTGTTGTAAGACGTGCTGGTATCCACTCAGTACGTAGCTCACGGCAAGCAGCCATTAAAGTAGTAAAGTCAACTGTTTGCATAGAACCTATCTCTCCCTTATCCTCCTTGTTCCCCTATTAACCGTATCCTAGGATACTGCCGTTCAACCAGTTTGCTCAATTAAGCAGGATAAAAGCGACAAATCAGGTTTTTTTCAGCAAATTGGCCTTGTAAGCGTAAATTATTGTAGATAACATTAGGATAAATTTGAATTTCTCAAATCGGGAGCATCGTTAGCTATCAGCTGTCAGCTGTCAGCTTTTTGGCTGAAGGCTCCCTTCAAATCCCTCTTAATTAGGCTATTGCCGTCAGTGTTTATGGATATTCAGCTGATCAATATCGGTTTTGGTAACATTGTTTCGGCAAACCGAGTCGTTGCCATTGTTTCTCCAGAGTCTGCCCCAATCAAGCGTATCATTACTGAAGCTCGCGATCGCGGGCAGTTAATCGATGCCACCTATGGACGTCGCACTAGAGCCGTAATTATTACGGATTCGAGCCATGTCATTCTCTCCGCTATTCAACCAGAAACTGTTGCTCATCGTTTCGTAATCACTAAGGACACTCACAACAATAATTGATCAAGCTTTACCTTTACTTATTATGCAAGCAGGCAGACTTATTGTGTTAACTGGACCAAGTGGCGTGGGTAAGGGGACTTTGCTGCGCTTGCTCTTGAATAAGCACCCAGAACTTTATCTTTCCATCTCCATGACTACACGTCAACCTCGTCCTGGGGAAGTTGACGGTAAGGACTATTATTTTGTTAGTCGTGACCAGTTTGAACAGCTGGTAGCAGCAAAGGAGTTGCTAGAGTGGGCAGAGTATGCTGGTAATTACTATGGGACTCCCAGCTTACCGGTCCAGCAACAAATTCAAAATGGTCACTTAGTGATTTTAGAAATAGAGGTATTTGGAGTAAGGCAAATCCACAAAACCTTCCCTAATGTTCTGCGGATTTTTATCGAACCCCCCAGTTTTGCAGCATTAGAGCAACGGATTCGCAGTCGTGGCCAAGATAACTCCGAAGCGATCGCTCAACGTCTACAGACTGCTCAAGGGGAACTTGAAGCAGCAGATGAATTCGATGTGAGAATTGTCAATGATGACTTGGAACAAGCGCTGCTTGATATTGAAAATGCGATCTTTTGTCTTGACAACCTACCGGTGTGAGTGGGGAGTGGGGAATTGGGAATTGGGAATTGGGAAGAGTCTACCGCACTTTGTTGGTTGCAATCATCATCATTTTCTGGTATTATTTATAATGGAGAAATGCGTGCGCCTATATATAAACCATCACCTTGTTCATCTTTCAGCCTTTCGTATGATAGATTTGAGCAGATTGCGATCGCTTGTTGCTAGCTCTAGGGATTGATTGTGTTAACCCAGGGATGGCATTGGGCGGGTTTTGCTCCTAATATTCGGGTAGTGACACACCTAAAAATGTAGGTTGGGTGTAACGAAGTGAAACCCAACGAAACCTGCTCCCATGTTGGGTTACGCTACCGCTTCACCCAACCGCAGAATGGGAATATGTCTGTCGTGCTGGTACTACTACTCCTTTCCACTTTGGAGAAATAATTACTAGTGATTTGGCTAGCTATAACGGTGAGAAAACCTATGGTGTTAGTCCCAAAGGAGAGCATCGAAGGAAAACTACCCCAGTTGGTAGTTTTCGAGTAGCCAATTCCTTTGGCTTGTACGATATGCATGGTAATGTTTGGGAATGGCGTGAGGATCATTGGCATGGTAATTACCAAGGGGCGCCAACGGATGGATCTGGGTGGTTAGAAAATAGTAACAATGATAATGATAATCATTATCGCCTGCTGCGGGGTGGTTCATGGGGCAACCTTCCGAGGAACTGCCGTAGTGCGGATCGCTACGGGTACGGCTCGGACTACAGGTTCAGCAAGTTCGGTTTTCGAGTTGCTGTATCCTAGGCGTGGATTCTTCTTTGCCCTCTATTCCTTTAGCTCTTTTCCCTTTTTCTTCTTACCTCGCGAGCGTAGTGAGCTTTTTTAAATTTTTTTTTTAATCAATGACCTAATGATAGTTCGGAGAACTTACGGCTTGGTCAAATATCATGTACCTATTATCAGTAGTATAGCACAAAATCCTAAATTATTACAGCAAAAAAAAGAGGATTGTGGAACTGGCATCCTGCCAGTGGCGGCATCCCAGGCGAATTCAACCAATCCCCAAATCCAGACCAGCGATCGCCTTTGTTGATAGTTATCGCATTTGTCAACATCAGCACCATTGGTAGGGGCGGGTAAGAAGACAATCTAGCCCATTTTACCAGAAATGTTCGGTGCAAAACCCACCCTGGCATATGTGATAGCCTACCGCAACAACCTAATGCTGATAAAATTACAATATATATGATGCGATCGCACAAGAACTGGGGAAAATTTTGGTAATCCGCTAGGTTATCGCTAGGGCGGGTTTTGAGATGATGGTTATCGTCGAATGCGTTAAGATATCTCTAAACCCGCCCCTACGAATACACGGATTTTTTTGATAGTTATCGAATTTGTCAACATCGACACGATTGTAGGGGCGGGTTTAGGAACAACCTACCCCATTTTACCAGAAATGTTCGGTGCAAAACCCGCCCTGCGATATGTGAGCGCTTTCAGTGCAAAACCCGTCCTGGGATATGCGGTTGCCTACGGAATAACCTAACACTGATAACATTACAATATATATGACGAGATCGCACAGGAACTGGGGGGAATTTTTGTTAGCCCGAAGGTTATCGCTAGGGCGGGTTTTGTTCAATAGTTATCGTCGAATGCGTTAAGATACCTCTAAACCCGCCCCTACGAATACACGGAATTTTTTTGATAGTTATTGAATTTGCCAATATCGACACTATTGTAGGGGCGGGTAATGGGACAGTCTAGCCTATTTTACCAGAAATGTTCAGTGCAAAACCAGCCCTGGAATATGCCATCGCCTACCGCAACAACCTAACACTGATAACATGACAATATATATGATGTGATCGCACAGGAACTGGGGAAAATTTTTGTTAATCCGCTAGGTGATCGCTAGGGCGGGTTTTGAGATGATGGTTGTCGTTGAATGCGTTAAGATATCTCTAAACCCGCCCCTACGAATACACGGATTTTTTTGATAGTTATCGGATTTGCAAACATCAATACCATTGTAGGGGCGGGTAATGGGATAACCTACCCCATTCTACCAGAAATGTTCGTACAAAACCCGCCCTGCGATATGTGAGCGCTTTCAGTGCAAAACCCGTCCTGGGATATGCGATTGCCTACAGAATAACCTAACGCTGATGACATTACAATATATATGACGCGATCGCAAAAGGACTAGGGGAAGTTTTTGTTAACCCGAAGGTTATCGCTAGGGCGGGTTTTGAGATGATGGTTATCGTCAAATGCGTTAAGATATCTCTAAACCCGCCCCTACGAATACACGGAATTTTTTTGATAGTTATCGGATTTGCCAACATCGACACCATTGGTAGGGGCGGGTTTAGGGAAAATCTACCCCATTTTACCAGAAATGTTCAGTGCAAAACCAGCCCTGGAATATGCCATCGCCTACCGTAACAACCTAACACTGATAACATGACAATATATATGATGCGATCGCAAGGTACTGGGGAAATTTTTGGTTAATCCGTCAAGTTATCGCTAGGGCGGGTTTTGAGATGATGGTTATCGTCGAATGCGTTAAGATATCTCTAAACCCGCTCCTACGAATACACGGATTTTTTTGATAGTTATCGAATTTGTCAACATCGACACGATTGTAGGGGCGGGTTTAGGAACAACCTACCCCATTTTACCAGAAATGTTCGGTGCAAAACCCGCCCTGGGATATGCGGTTGCCTACAGAATAACCTAACACTGATGACATTACAATATATATGATGCGATCGCAAAAGGACTAGGGAAAGTTTTTGTTAACCCGAAGGTTATCGCTAGGGCGGGTTTTGAGATGATGGTTATCGTCGAATGCGTTAAGATATCTCTAAACCCGCCCCTACGAATACACAGAATTTTTTGATAGTTATCGGATTTGCCAACATCGACACCATTGGTAGGGGCGGGTTTAGGGAAAATCTACCCCATTTTACCAGAAATGTTCGTACAAAACCCGCCCTGGGATATGTAATCGCTTACCGCACCAACTGACGCTGATAACATGACAATATATATGATGCGATCGCAAAAGGACTAGGGAAAGTTTTTGTTAACCCGAAGGTTATCGCTAGGGCGGGTTTTGAGATGATGGTTATCGTCGAATGCGTTAAGATATCTCTAAACCCGCCCCTACGAATACACAGGATTTTTTTGATGGTTATCGAATTTGCCAATATCAGCACCATTGGTAGGGGCGGGTTTAGGGACAACCTGCCCTATTTTACCAGAAATGTTCGGTACAAAACCCGCCCTGCGATATGTGATTGCCTTCAGCACCAGCTTGCGCTGATCGCTTTCAGTGCAAAACCCACCCTGGGATATGCGATTGCCTTCAGCACCAGCTTGCGCTGATCGCCTACCGCAACAACCTAACGCTGATAACATGACAATATATATGATGCGATCGCAAGGTACTGGGGAAATTTTTGGTTAATCCGTCAAGTTATCGCTAGGGCGGGTTTTGAGATGATGGTTGTCGTCGAATGCGTTAAAATATCTCTAAACCCGCCCCTACGAATACACAGGATTTTTTTGATGGTTATCGAACTTGCCAACATCAGCATCATTGGTAGGGGCGGGTAATGGGATAACCTACCCCATTCTACCAGAAATGTTCGGTACAAAACCCGCCCTGCGATATGTGAGCGCTTTCAGTGCAAAACCCGCCCTGGCATATGCGATTGCCTACAGAATAACCTAACGCTGGTGACATTACAATATATATGACGTGATCGCAAGGAACTGGGGAAATTTTGGTAATCCGCAAGGTGATCGCTAGGGCGGGTTTTGAGATGATGGTTGTCGTCGAATGCGTTAAGATATCTCTAAACCCGCCCCTACAAATACACAGGATTTTTTTGATAGTTATTGAATTTGCCAATATTAGCACCATTGGTAGGGGCGGGTAATGGGACAATCTATCCCATTTTACCAAAAATGTTTGGTACAAAACCCGCCCTGCGATATGTGAGCGCTTTCAGTGCAAAACCCGCCCCTACGAATACACAGGAATTTTTTGATAGTTATCGAATTTGCCAACATCGACACCATTGGTAGGGGCGGGTTTAGAGATAGTCTAGCCCATCTTACCAAAAATGTTCGGTGCAAAACCCGCCCTGCGATATGTGAGCGCTTTCAGTGCAAAACCCGCCCTGGCATATGTGATCACCTACCACACCACCTGACACTGATGAAATTACAATATATATGATGCGATCGCAAGGGACTGGGAAAATTTTTGTTAATCCGAAGGTTATCGCTAGGGCGGGTTTTGAGATGATGGTTATCGTCGAATGCGTTAAAATATCTCTAAAATCGCCCCTACAAGTGTACGGTAGCAATCGATGAAAACCCAGGAAACCATGACAAACTCTGTATCTACAGAAATATCACCTAGAGAACAATTACACCAAGAAATTGAACAAGCACCAGCTGAAATTGTAGAGATTGTTTTAGACTTTATTCTCTTTCTCAAATCTCGTCATTCTCACTCATCAATGGCCAAACCAATCCCTTCTACGGCAGCATCAATCTTAAAAACCCTAGAGAACATTGGCACATGGGAGGGAGATGATTTTGATGAGTGTTTAGAGTTAGTGCATCAATCTCGTAGCAAGTTCTATATTACAACCGAGGAAAACCAGGATGAATACTTGAAAGTAGATTAAGAAAACTTATGTATTTGTTGGATACCAATCACTGTAGTTTGGCGATTAAAAATCAACCTGATATACTTGCTAGGCTGGCAATACTTGCTCAAGCAGAGATTGCTACTTGTGTAATTGTGTAAGCTGAGTTAATCTATGTGGCAGAGAATTCCCAAAAACGGGAGAGTAATCTTAATCGTGTCACGGAGTTTTTGAAGAATATTTCAATCTATGCAATTGACTCAGGAACAGCTGAAATTTATGGGGGACTTCAGGCTGCTCTGATGCGACAGTTTGCACCAAAAGAAAAAAGTAAACGCCGAAAAACTAAACTCATTGATATTGGCATAAGTCAACATGATCTATGGATTGCTTCAGTTGCCCTTCAACATAATCTAACTCTAGTTTCTACAGATAGTGACTTTCAACGCATCCAAACCGTGCAGGATCTGTCTGTAGAAAATTGGTATCCTCCCACAAGGGAAACTTGATCTAGCAAGACAATTGTTATTTTGGGTAAAGCTAAGGGGAAATTTTTCGATAATCCGCGAGGTTATCGAATTTGCCAACATCAACACCATTGGTAGGGGCGAGTTTAGAGACAGTCTATCCCATTTTACCAGAAACTTTCAGTGCAAAACCTGCCCTGGGATAGGGAGCATCCCATTTTGGAAAAAACATTAGCACAAGAACGACATAGCAAGGGTTTCAGCCCTATTAAATGAGACAACTCGCCAAAATGGGATGCTCCCCTGGGATATGTAATTGCTTACCGCGCCAACTGACGCTGATGACGCTACAATATATATGACGCGATCGCAAGGAACTGGGTAAATTTTTTGTTAATCCGCAAGGTTATCGCTAGGGCGGGTTTTGAGATGATGGTTATCTCGAATGCGTTAAGATATCTCATTACCCGCCCCTACGAATACACATAATTTTTTTGATGGTTATCGAATTTGCCAACATCAGCACCATTGGTAGGGGCGGGTTTAGAGATAGTTTACCCCATTTTACCAAAAACGTTCGGTACAAAACCCGCCCTGCGATATGTGTCGCTTTCAGTGCAAAACCCGCCCTGGCATATGCGATTGCCTTCAGCACCAGCTTGCGCTGATCGCCTACCGCACAACCTAACGCCGATAACATGACAATATATATGATGCGATCGCACGGGAACTGGGGAAATTTTGGTAATCCGCTAGGTTATCGCTAGGGCGGGTTTTGAGATGATGGTTGTCGTCGAATGCGTTAAGATATCTCTAAACCCGCCCCTACAAGTACACATAATTTTTTTTGATGGTTATCGAATTTGCCAACATCGACACCA
>JAAHGR010000118.1:5774-6243 GCA_010672425.1 Symploca sp. SIO2E6 | reverse complement strand
AGGTTATCGCTAGGGCGGGTTTTGAGATGATGGTTGTCGTCGAATGCGTTAAGATATCTCTAAACCCGCCCCTACAAGTACACATAATTTTTTTTGATGGTTATCGAATTTGCCAACATCGACACCATTGGTAGGGGCGGGTTTAGGGACAACCTACCCTATTTTACCAGAAATGTTCGGTACAAAACCCGCCCTGCGATATATGATTGCCTTCAGCACCAGCTTGCGCTGATCGCTTTCAGTGCAAAACCCACCCTGGGATATGCGATTGCCTTCAGCACCAGCTTGCGCTGATCGCCTACCGCAACAACCTAACGCTGATGACGCTACAATATATATGACGTGATCGCACAGGAACTGGGAAAATTTTGGTAATCCGCTAGGTTATCGTTAGGGCGGGTTTTGAGATGATGGTTATCGTTGAATGCGTTAAGATATCCCTAAACCCGCCCCTACGAATACACGGAAT
>JAAHGR010000118.1:0-5764 GCA_010672425.1 Symploca sp. SIO2E6 | reverse complement strand
GTGATCGCACAGGAACTGGGAAAATTTTGGTAATCCGCTAGGTTATCGTTAGGGCGGGTTTTGAGATGATGGTTATCGTTGAATGCGTTAAGATATCCCTAAACCCGCCCCTACGAATACACGGAATTTTTTTGATAGTTATCGAATTTGTCAACATCGATACCATTGGTAGGGGCGGGTTTAGAAACAATCTAGCCCATTATACCAGAAATGTTCGGTGCAAAACCCTCCCTGGCATATGTGATTGCCTTCAGCACCAGCTTGCGCTGATCGCCTACCGCACAACCTAACGCCGATAACATGACAATATATATGATGTGATCGCACAGGAACTGGGAAAATTTTGGTAATCCGCTAGGTTATCGTTAGGGCGGGTTTTGAGATGATGGTTATCGTTGAATGCGTTAAGATATCCCTAAACCCGCCCCTACGAATACACGGAATTTTTTTGATAGTTATCGAATTTGTCAACATCGATACCATTGGTAGGGGCGGGTTTAGAAACAATCTAGCCCATTATACCAGAAATGTTTGGTGCAAAACCCTCCCTGGCATATGTGATTGCCTTCAGCACCAGCTTGCGCTGATCGCCTACCGCAACAACCTAACACTGATAACATGACAATATATATGATGCGATCGCAAGGAACTGGGAAAATTTTGGCAACCCGAAAGTTATCGCTAGGGCGGGTTTTGAGATGATGGTTATCGAATCTACCAATATCGGTGGGCATTGTCCTCCTTGTTTCCCCATCTCCCCATCTCCCCATTTCCCCATCTCCCCACCTCCCCACCTCCCCCGTCTTCAACAAGTGTTAAATTAATGGCACGTATCATGATCGACTCAGGAGTAGAACTATGCCAGCAGCAGTTGGAGTAATTGAAACTTTAGGTTTTCCTGGTGTACTAGCAGCCGCAGACGCCATGGTCAAGGCTGGAGCAGTCACACTAGTTGACTATGACAGAAATGAAAGTGGTCGCTTTATGGTCACCGTTCGGGGGAAGATATCTGAGGTGAATGTTGCTGTAGAAGCAGGACTTGAAGCGGTGGAGAGTACCTATGGGGCAGAAGTAACAGATTCTTACATTATTCCCAATCCCAATGAAAATGTGGTAGCTGTTCTGCCCATAGATTACACTAACAAAGTTGAACAGTTCCGAACCTTGTGAGGTTATTAGCTGTCAGCTGTCAACGTTGTTGCTTGTAGCTTTCGGCCAATAGCTGTGGTACAACGTAGGAAATTATGGGAGGTAAATAATGGATCTACAACAAATTAAGGAACGAATTGCCCTAATTCAGAATAAACGGGAATCTTTAGTGTTGCTGTTGGAAAAACCGGATCTGGGAACTCTAAGAATTGATGTTAATCAGGCAGTAGAAGAACTCGATGAGTTGATCGATGAATTTGAGGAAACTTTTCCGGAAGAAAAAATAGGCAGCTAGTCGGTAAGGGATGTGCAGCTTACCTGATCTGGCTAGGATAGATTTTTCTACCAAAGGTATGATTTCCTAGATTGCGGGGTAAAGCCTCTGGGGGGTTTCCTCCCAGAAATCAGGTTTGAGCTCACCCAATTTCTTCACCAATTTAATTAAATCTTGGGTAGGGGTATCTTTTTTACAGAAGGCATCAACCCTTCCTGTGCGATGGATCACATCAACTTGCCAGTCATCTATGGAAGAATAAGCAATAATCTGAGTTTTAGGATCGATAGCTTTGATTAGATTAGATGCAGTCAGTCCATCCATCACCGGCATCTGTAAGTCCAGGATAATGACATCAGGACGATGGTATTCAGCCATCTCAATCGCTTCTTGACCATTGCTAGCTAGACCAACCAGCTTAATCTGCTGATGGCAGTTGAGAGCTAGTTTGAGACTGAAACGAGTCAATTCGTGGTCATCCACCACAAGGACACGTATCAGGGGACGCTGACCAAACAACATATGCAAAATTAAGATAGCGTTATGTAGTCTTCACAGTTTAATCGCCTGTAACGATTAACTCCCTCTATCGTTCGAGTGAATCGTTAACATACAAATCTGCATAATGTTACTATAAAACATTTAATATTATCTTGGTTGAGATTCTCTAAATATAAAGTTTTAGTAAGTTTTTCCTGATCATGAATGCGATCGCCCAAATCCTGGAACCAATTGTTAGTGCATCTGGCATCTGCCATTGGGAAAATTTACCAGCAGCCTCTCAACAGCAGATTGCTCAAGCTAGTGCTTCGGATAACTTCTCCCCGAGCATAATTTACCCGAATACCACAACAGAACTTTCCCAGGTAATGCAGCAATGTTATAACAATGGTTGGAGAGTCATCCCCTGTGGTCAAGGTAGTAAGCTAGCTTGGGGTGGTGTGGGTAAGGAAGTAGATCTTATAGTGAGCACTGAGCGCTTGAACCGCGTCATCGAACATGCGGTTGGGGACTTGACGGTGACGGCTGAAGCTGGAGTCAAATTTTCCGACTTACAAAAGTTGCTCTCCCAAACTGGTCAATTTCTACCCCTAGAACCAGCCTATCCTGAAGAAGCTACCCTAGGTGGCATCATCGCTACCGCCGACAGTGGCTCTTGGCGTCAGCGGTATGGTGGGGTTCGGGATCTTCTATTGGGTATTTCCTTTGTGCGCAGTGATGGGAATATGGCCAAAGCTGGGGGAAGGGTAGTAAAAAATGTCGCCGGTTATGACTTGATGAAGCTGTTTACTGGCTCCTATGGCAGTTTGGGAATTCTGACGACAGTAACATTTCGGGTTTATCCCTTACTAGAGACCGGGAATACTGTAATCTTGACTGGTGAGGTGGAAGCGATCGCTTCTGCCACTAAAACCTTACTAGCTTCTGCACTGACCCCAACAGCGGTTGATCTACTCTCCACTCGACTGGTTAAAGCTCTGGATCTAGGTCAGGGTCTGGGTTTAAGCATACGTTTTCAGAGTGTAACAGAGGCGGTTCAGGAACAGTCATCCAGGATCTTAGCAGTTGGGCAGCAATTAGGTTTAACCGGTACTCTCTATAATAAAGTTGAGGAGTTAAATCTCTGGCAATCATTACCACAACCAATCTGGGAACCCCCTTCACCAACAGCAATTACTTGCAAAATAGGGGTCTTACCTACTGCTGCTGTTAGTACCTTAGTCAAATTAGACAATTTAACTGGTTCCACTGGATTAGGATTAATTCACGCTGGGAGTGGATTAGGGCGCTTGCGGCTGGACTCAGCAGTGGTAACACCTCAAACAATTGTAGAGTTGCGCAGTTATTGCCAAACTCAAAAGGGTTTTCTGACAGTCTTAGAAGCACCAACTGACGTTAAGCAACAGTTGGATGTCTGGGGTTACAACGGCAATGGTTTAAATCTGATGCGTCAAATTAAACAGAAATTTGATCCGAAAAACCTTTTAAGTCCTCATCGGTTTGTAGTATAGGGAATGGGGAATTGGGAATTGGGAATGAAGGATGGTGCGATCGCTTCCCTTGTGCGGTATGATCAATAGGTAGATAGTTCATTACTCATTACTCTTGAGAAAAAAGGCTCCAAGGCTCCAGGGCAGAAGGCAGAAGGTTCTAAGGGAAGCTGACTTGTTTGGTCGTTTTCTTTTTGGGGCGGATGTCCCTAAAGATGCTCATTACTCATTCACCAAGCCCTAAGTAGGGTCTGCTGCATAAGTCTGAAGGCGCTGTATAGTATAGCTTTCAAGCATTTCTTGGCTCTGATAAGTGCAAGGTTTTTGAGCCCGTCGATACAATTTCCTTGCACTATAGTAGGGTAACACCTGATTAAATCAAAAATGTTCGGGGTTAAAATCTCGGTAGTTGCGCCCGGACAAATTACCCGAAAGCCTTATGCCGCAAGCGACCCGTTACTCATTACTCATTACTCATTACTCATTACTCATTACTCATTACTCATTCACCAAACCCTACCTATTTGCGCTTAAGCGCTGTACCGGTTACAGCTGCACCAATGGCCAAGAGGCTCAAGAGGCTGGTGGGTTCTGGTACAGATTGATTCTCATCTTCTAACCGAGAAAACGTCAAGCCGATATCCTCAGTGGAAACAAAGCCGCTGCCGGTAACAAACGGACCAGGGCTAGGAGCAATTCCTGCTCGAAATGAAGCACCGGACAATTCAGTTGAATCTAAGAAAAGCAAGGCATCTGTTACAGCAGGAGGACTATTGAGCACACCAGCTGAGAGAAAATCAAAGGCAATTACCTCTCCACCCGACACAGTCCAAGAGTTTGTTAAAGGACTTCCGATATACTCACCAATACCTAAGCCGGTGGTGTTGCTCAAGATTTCAACACTAGTTGCAGCTCCGGTTCCTTCATCTAACCCTCTAACTATACCAGTTACAGCTCCACCTCCATTTAATTCATTGTTAAAGGAAAAGCCAAAGTTAATCGCAGTGGCAGGCATGGTGAAGAAGCTAGTTCCTACGATACCGGTGGTCAACGCTAAGAGGGCTTGCTGTAAAGTATTCATGAGTGGTTTTGGTTGTTCAAGTAGCATTACTTTTAATGTAGCTACCCTCTTCAGAGAGTGAATCAAGTTGTGGTGAAATTACAGGGATTTTCTTTAAAGCTTGGGTGAAGAATGAGTAATGAGTAATGAGTAATGAGTAATGGGGAATGGGTAAGAGTACGATATAATGGAATAGGTGTTCGCCTATAGATACAATTCTCTGTAAACTTTCGAGAAACAAGGGAACAGGGAGTAGGGAGTAGCGAATAGAGAAACTTGGGCTTGTATTGATTAATCCTCAATTCTCCATTCCCAATTCCCAATTCCCCATTCCCATTCTTCACCAAATAGTCGCCAAATCGAGCACAAAACCCGGTAAAACATCCTCCCCTGATACCGTCTGGGGATTATCTAAGATTTCCACCTCTTGCTGAGGGCGATAAATTTCCACTTGTCGCCGTTTGCGATTGATTAACCAACCTAACTTTGCCCCATTTGCTATGTATTCTTTCATTTTTTCACGGGTGGTTGCTAGGGAATCACTAGGGGACATTAACTCCACCACCAAATCTGGGCATAAAGGCGCAAACTGATTTTGTTCTTCAGGAGTTAAAGCTTCCCAGCGCTCTAGTTTAACCCAAGAACAATCTGGGGCGCGTTTGGCTCCATTGGGTAGTTCAAATCCGCCGTTAGAATCAAAGACTTTACCCAGATTCGTCTGGCGGTTCCAAGCTCTTATTTGAAAGTTAAGATCAGAATTGCGATCGCTGGTAATACTTCCCGTAGGTGACATAATAATTAATCTTCCTGTAGCTGTAGTTTCAAATCTTAAATCATCGTTATCGTGGCAGAGTTGCCAAAACTGTTCGTCGGTAAGCTCAATCTTGAGTTCTAATCTTGGGGGTAAGGAGATTGTTGGTGTTTTCATGAATAGGTGCTAGGTATTAGGTGTTAGGTGTTAGATGTTAGGTGGAGCGATCGCTTCCCTTGCATTCTGCAACGTTTTCTGTTATATTATCTAATAATGGAATAGGCGTGCGCCTATAGATACAATTCTCTAGTAGACGACTTTCGAGAAACAAGATAACAGGGAGCAGGGAGCAGCGAATAGAGAAACTTGGGCTGGTATTGATTAATCCTCAATTCTCAATTCTCAATTCCCCATTCCCAATTCCCCATTCCCATTCTTCACCAAATAGTCGCCAAATCGAGCACAAAACCCGGTAAAACATCCTCCCCTGATACCGTCTGGGGATTATCTAAGATTTCCACCTCTTGCTGAGGGCGATA